>NZ_JBPPZG010000099.1:0-14542 GCF_051918545.1 Pseudogracilibacillus amylolyticus (SeqCode)
TTTATGTGTGTGTGGTAACCTCATTAAAACCAAAATTCAAGGGGGTGACAAGTTTTTTTGTTTTAAAACGCATAGTATCAATGAAAACGCAAATTTTTACTAATAAACTTTTGACAATACGATAAATTAGAGAGGGATGAAAATATGTTACGTTCAATGTATGCAGGAATTTCAGGAATGAAAGGATTTCAAACAAAATTAGATGTGATTGGAAATAATATTGCAAACGTAAATACTGTAGGGTTTAAAAAAGGAAGAGTTACGTTTCAAGATATGATGAGTCAAACGACAAGGGGAGCACAAGGGGCCGTTGAAGGTGGTCGTGGTGGCATGAATCCAATGCAAGTTGGGCTTGGTTCAAAGTTAGGTTCTATTGATAATATTCATACAGATGGATTTACACAGTCGACAGGAAGTCCATTGGATTTCGCAATAGAAGGAAATGGCATGTTTGCTGTAACAGATGGAACTTCCACGTATTACACACGCGCTGGGAATTTTTATTTTGATGATGATGGAAATATAGTCAACCCAGATGGGTACTATTTAGTAAATGCGGATGGGGATATAAATTCACCTATCAATATACCTAAAGATGCACAAAGCTTTAGTATTACAGAAAACGGTACAGTAAATTACGTTAATGCTGAAGGTGAACCTGTTGAAGCTGGTCAAATTGGCTTAGCGAATTTCTCGAACCCAGCTGGTTTAACGAAAATAGGTAATAATTTATTTTTAAATTCAGATAATGCTGGTTTAGCTGGAATAGTCGCCCCAGATCAAGGTGGGATGGGTAAAATAATTTCGAGTGCTCTGGAAATGTCAAACGTTGATCTTTCCGAAGAGTTTACAGAGATGATCGTGTCCCAACGTGGTTTTCAGGCAAATACAAGAATTATCACAACGTCTGATGAAATTTTACAAGAACTAGTAAACTTAAAAAGATAATATAAGGAGGTAGGGGATGTCATTTGGCATCCCCGCCATAAAGATGATTGAACTGACAAAGTTAAACGGTGATTCTTTCATATTGAATGCTTTTATGATCGAGCAAATTGAGTCTTTGCCTGATACGACTATTACACTAACAAATGGGAAAAAAATGGTCGTTAAAACTAGAAAATCGGAAGTGGTGAAAAAAATAACCGAATATTATCAAACAATCGGTTTGTTTGGAACTGATAAAGAGCAGGTGGAGAAATGAATAGATTATTAAAAACGATGATGATTTCATTGACTGTCCTAATTGTAGTAGGGATAACAGGATTTATTATTTTTATAAATATTACCAATGAAGATGCTAAAGGTGAGCCGCAATCTATTGATGAAATAAATGAATACTCTTATGAAACCCCTGAAGTAACAACAGATTTAAAAGACGGTAAGTTTGTACGAATTCAGTTTCAAATTGTTACTGACGGAAAAAAAGCGTTAAAAGAAGTCGATAAAAGGGAATTTCAGATAAAAAATATATTAATTAAAGAACTTGCTGTAATGACAGAAGAAGACTTTAAAACTGGATTAACTGATTTAGAAGCAACGATGCAAAGTAAGTTAAATGAAGTAATGACAGACGGTTCCATAACGGATGTCTATACGATCAGCAAGATTTTACAATAGTTATTGGTCTAATAGGAGGTGAAAAGTTTTGCCAGAAGAAATACTATCCCAACATGAAATTGATGCTCTATTATCTGCAATAACATCTGGCGAAATGGATGCAGAAGAATTAAAAAAGGAAGAGCAGGAACAGAAGGTTCGCGTTTATGACTTTAAACGAGCTTTACGATTTTCCAAAGATCAAATTCGAAGCATATCGCGAATCCATGAAAATTATGCTCGATTACTGACAACTTTTTTCTCTGCGCATTTGCGTACTTATGTAAATATTTCTGTTGCCTCTGTTGATCAAATACCGTACGAAGAATTTATCCGATCAATTCCAAAAATGACGATACTTAACGTATATAGTGTTGAGCCGTTAGAAGGTAGATTGTTAATGGAAGTGAATCCGAACATTGCCTATAGTATGCTTGATCGGATTTTGGGTGGACAAGGAAATGGTGCGAAACAAGTTGATAATTTAACAGAAATTGAGACGATAATTATGTCTCAGCTCTTTGAAAAGTCGGTTACATATTTAAAAGAAGCTTGGAGTTCAATAGTCGAAATCGACCCAGTGCTAGAGGATTTTGAAGTAAATCCCCAGTTTCTTCAAATGTTTTCGCCGAATGAAACAGTTGTTGTAGTTTCATTGACAACGCAAATAGGAGAGGTAAGTGGAATGATAAATATTTGTATTCCACATATCGTTCTGGAGCCTATTATTCCTAAACTATCTGTTCATTATTGGATGGAAACTGGTAATAAAGAAAGAAATCCGGAGACATATGAACAATTAACTAAGCATATTAAGCATGTTCAAGTTGAGGCAAAAGCTGAATTAGGTGACACGATGATCTCTATTAATGAATTACTTAATTTAAAGAAAAACGATGTCATCAAACTCAATAACAATATCGACAAAGCTCTAAAATTAGTTGTAAATGATGAACCAAAAATGCTTGTACAACCCGGAAAAATAAATAACAAAGTAGCGGTACAAGTGTTAGAAGTAATAAAGGAGGGGAGTTACTTATGATGGATGACGGTATGTTATCACAAGATGAAATAGATGCACTTTTAAATATAACAGAGGATGACGATACAGGTGGTAGTGAGGATATAAAGGATGAAAATACCGATAGTTCGGAAATGTATTTAACCCCACTGGAAAAAGATACAATTGGGGAAATTGGAAATATATCATTGGGTAGCTCTGCCACTACACTTTCAACATTATTAAATCAAAAGGTTGAAATTACAACCCCTTCTGTTTCCATTGTCAAAAAGACAGGAATAAAGGAAGCATTTCCGTATGAACATGTAAGCTTGCAAGTTGATTATAAAGATGGATTTGACGGTGAAAATATATTTTTAATGAAAGCACAGGATGCAGCAATCATTTCAGACATTATGTTAGGTGGAGAGGGATTAAATCCTAAAGAAGAATTAACTGAAATTGAATTGAGTGCCGTACAAGAAGCAATGAACCAAATGATGGGTGCCTCTGCAACGAGTATGTCGACAGTATTTAATAAACGTGTCGATATTTCACCACCACTCGTTCAATATGAAGATATTGATAAATTAGAAGAAGTGAGTGGGAAAATTGATGGGGATGTATTTGTTAAAGTATCATTCCAACTTAAAGTTGGTGAACTAATAGACTCTAACATTATGCAATTAATTCCGCTAGATTTTGCTAAACTTCTTGTGAGCCAATTACTAGAACCAGAAGTTGAAGATACACAAGTAGCAGCCACGATCGCACCGGAAAAACCGTTAGATGTTACGGAGGAAAAACCAAAACATAATTTAGCAAATACAATGCCGAAAAATGAACATATAGCACCTCAGCAAATTGGAAATCAATTTAGTCCAGAATCAACTGTGCAAACTGCTTCATTTTCAGAATTTGAACAAGCAGAATTATCTCAGCAAGGACAACGTAATTTGGACATGCTGTTAGATATACCTTTAAAAGTAACGGTAGAACTTGGTCGAACAAAACAGACTGTTGAAGAAATATTAGATTTATCACCAGGTTCCATTGTTGAATTAGATAAATTAGCAGGAGAACCAGTGGATGTATTAGTTAATAATAAATTGATTGCTAAGGGAGAAGTTGTTGTAATAGATGAAAACTTTGGAGTAAGGATAACGGATATTGTCAGTCAAAAAGATCGTTTAAGTAAGCTCAACTAATTTTGATGGGGGAATTTGAAATGGCACAAAGTGTACTTATTGTTGATGATGCAGCTTTTATGAGGATGATGATAAAAGATATTTTAATTAAGAATGGATATAACGTAGTTGGAGAAGCCGAAAATGGAGAAGTTGCGGTTGAAAAATATAAAGAACTAGCTCCAGATTTAGTAACGATGGACATTACAATGCCAGAAAAAGATGGAATTACTGCTTTAAAAGAAATTAAAGCAATAAACCCTAGTGCAACAATCATTATGTGTTCTGCAATGGGACAACAGGCAATGGTAATCGATGCCATCCAAGCTGGTGCAAAGGACTTTATCGTTAAGCCTTTTCAGGCAGATCGGGTGTTAGAAGCAGTATCAAAAGCGCTAGAGTAAAAGTGAGTGACAAGTATGCACAAAAAATGGAGCTTCATCCTCTTATGCATTATGTTAATCCATATTGTTTCAGTTGACATGCATAGTGTTGCGGCAGAGGAGAATGTAAAAGACTGTCTAGAAAATGAAGAAGATTGTTTAAAAGATTTGGAACAGCCAATTGACGAGATGGATGCAGATGCAACTGATATACCAGAAGAAAGTTCTCATACTTCTTCTCTTATTTTTAATGTTATTAAAATGATTTTTGCACTTTTTTTCGTCTTAGCATTAATATATTTACTATTACATTTTTTAAAGAGACGTAATAAAATGTTTCAGATTCCACATATACTCGAAAATTTGGGTGGTATTTCTGTTGGACAAAATAAATCAATTCAACTAGTTCGAATCGGGGAAAAAATATACGTCGTCGGAGTTGGAGAAAACGTAGAGATGTTGCAAGAATTAACCGATCAGGCGATAAAAGAGGAGCTGTTGCAAAAAGACCAGCAGCAAGTAAAAACAGTTCCTATGCTGCAACAACTTTTTAAAAATCACTTTATGGGAACAAAAGAAAATAAAAAAGAAACTTTTTCGACTACATTAGAGGATGAATTGCATAAAATCAAAGAAAGTCGAACGAGTATAATTGATAAATATAGCGAGAAGGATGAGTGAACATGACTGATTTTATAAATATTTTTTCTAGCTCAGATCCTTCTGCAATCTCTACATCTGTAAAACTAATATTACTATTAACTGTACTTTCGCTAGCACCTGGAATTTTGATTTTAATGACTAGCTTTACAAGAATCATCATTGTTTTATCGTTTGTTAGGACATCGTTAGCTACCCAACAAATGCCACCGAACCAAGTATTAATAGGATTGGCATTGTTTTTAACATTCTTTATTATGGCACCAACGTTTGGCCAAGTATACGATGAGGCTTTAGAACCTTTATTTAGTGAAGAAATGACCTTAGATGAAGCATATGAAAATGCAAGTGAGCCGATTAAAGAGTTTATGTCCGAACATACGAGACAAAAGGATTTGGCACTATTTTTAAATTATTCTAACCAACCCGCTCCTGAGACAGTACAAGATATTCCTTTAACAGCATTGGTACCGGCATTTGCAATTAGTGAATTAAAAACAGCATTTCAAATGGGCTTTATGATTTTTATTCCTTTTTTAATTATTGACATGGCTGTTGCAAGTATCCTCATGTCCATGGGGATGATGATGCTTCCGCCTGTGATGATCTCATTACCATTTAAGATTTTGTTATTTGTACTTGTTGATGGATGGTATTTAATTACACATTCCTTACTCCAAGGATTTTAATTTTAGGGACGTAACTATAGATAAGAAGGTGTTTTCGCTTGAGTAATGAACTTGTTTTAACGCTTGCAGAAAGAGGAATTTTCACTATATTATTAGTAGCTGGCCCAATTTTGCTACTCGCATTAGCTGTTGGGTTACTAGTTAGTATCTTTCAAGCGACAACACAAATTCAAGAACAAACATTAGCTTTTATTCCGAAAATCATTGCAGTACTTGTTGGAATTGTTTTTTTTGGACCGTGGATGCTGTCAAAGCTTGTAGAATTTACAACAGATCTTTATGAAAATATTAATATGTTTGTAGGGTAAAGCATGTTAGATATGATCGATTTATCGTATATTCCAACATTTATGCTCGTTTTTGCAAGAGTGTTAGCTTTTTTTGTTACGTTACCATTGTTTTCTTATCGGACAATCCCAACTATGTTTAAGATTGGATTTAGTTTTTTCTTAAGCTTAATTATTGTATCCACTATAGGCAGCACCTTAATTCAAGTAGATCATTTCTTTATTTTTCTACTAATGAAAGAAGTACTTGTCGGGCTATTAATTGGACTAATTGCCTTTATCATTTTATCAGCTGTCCAAATTGCAGGTGGTTTTATCGATTTTCAAATGGGTTTTGCAGTTGCTAACGTTATTGATCCGCAAACTGGGGCACAGAGCCCACTAATCGGTCAATATTTTTACATATTTGCACTTCTATTTTTATTATCGGTAAATGGTCATTATTTGTTAATAGATGGAATAATAAATAGTTATCAATTTGTTCCACTAGAGTCGTTTATTTCATTTAACGATTTATTTAGTGAGTATATTATTAAAACGTTTAACAAGATGTTTTTAATAGCATTTCAAATGGCAATTCCACTTGTAGGTTGTTTATTTTTAGTAGATGTTGCCCTAGGAATTATTGCCCGTACAGTTCCACAGTTGAATGTATTTGTAGTCGGTCTACCACTAAAAATTGCTGTCAGTTTTACAGTTTTATTATTTTTTATCGCAATCTATATTATGTTGGCTCGAATGCTATTTGAAACAATGTTTGAAGCGATGAGAGATTTAATGGCTATACTTGGGGGTGGCTAATTTGCAGTTACAATTAGATTTACAATATTTTGCAGGTGAAAAAACAGAAAAAGCTACCCCAAAAAAGCGTGAAGACGAACGAAAAAAAGGACGAGTTGCTAAGAGCCAAGATGTTAATACTGCATTATTACTACTATTTTCATTTATAATCCTTGCGGCATTCGGTTCCGTTATGAAAGATAATATGTTGTCATTATATTCTGTGACATTTACGGAGTATATTCATTGGGATGTAACAGAAGATTCCGTTATGAAATTATTAAAAGAAGTATTGATCCAATTTGCAACGATAGTAGCTCCTGTAATGATTGTTGCTTTTATTATTGCGGTTGCAGCAAACATGTTACAAGTTGGTGTTTTGTTCACATCAGAACCACTAAAATTTGATTTAAAAAAGATTGATCCTATTCAAGGGGCAAAACGAATCTTTTCCATTAGGGCAGTTGTGGAACTATTAAAATCATTTTTAAAAATCGTCGTCATTGGAAGTATTACTTTTGCCGTCATTTGGCTGTTTAAGGATGACATGATGATGTTAGCATTAAAGCATCCTGCAAATGCCGTTTCTTTTTTTGGTCGAGTAACAATTATTATGGGAGTTGCAGCAACAATTGCACTTTTGTTTTTGGCAGTTCTTGATTATATGTATCAAAAATATGATTTTGAAAAGAACATTCGTATGTCAAAACAAGATATAAAAGATGAACATAAAAATATTGAAGGAGATCCACTTATTAAGTCCAAGTTGAGAGAAAAACAAAGACAAATTGCGATGCGGCGAATGATGGAAGAAGTTCCGAATGCAGATGTGGTGATTACGAACCCGACACATTATGCAATTGCAATTAAATACGATGAGTCGGTTGCATCGGCACCTTTAGTTTTAGCAAAAGGAACGGATCAAACTGCACTTAAAATTAAAGAAATCGCGAAAGAGCATGACGTTATGACAGTTGAAAACAAACCGCTCGCACGTTCCTTATATGATGCCGTAGAGATTAATGAAGTGATCCCAGAACAGTTTTATCAGGCAGTCGCTGAAATATTGGCATTCGTTTATCAGATGGATAAAAAGGTTAATTAGTTAGAGCAGCGGTAACATGCCAAGATAAAATCAAAAATTCTGGCTGCTTTGAAGGTGGGAATACGAATGAAATTAAGAGATTTATCTGTTCTATTAGGAGTTATATTAATTATTATTATGTTAGTTATCCCATTACCAGGATGGCTATTAAGTGTACTTATTTTATGTAATATTTCACTAGCACTGCTAGTAATTTTAGTGGCAATGAATACGCAAGAAGCCCTACAATTCTCTATATTTCCTTCATTACTATTGTTATTAACATTATTTCGCCTCGGACTAAATGTTTCCACTACAAGATCCATCCTCTCAAAAGCGGATGCAGGTGGGGTTGTGGATACGTTCGGTTCTTTTGTAATAGGTAATAATCCATTAGTTGGATTTGTTGTCTTTATCATATTAGTTATCATTCAATATATCGTTATTACAAAAGGAGCAGAACGGGTATCGGAGGTTTCCGCACGTTTTACGCTTGATGCGATGCCGGGAAAACAAATGAGTATTGATGCAGATTTAAATGCGGGGCTCATTTCCGAACAAGAAGCAAAAGAAAGACGAGAAAAGGTAGAAAATGAAGCGGACTTTCATGGTTCCATGGATGGTGCATCGAAGTTTGTTAAAGGAGATGCTATCGCCGGAATTATTATCGTTCTCATTAATATTATCTTTGGGTTAATTATTGGAATGGTTCAGATGGATATGACATTCCAAGAAGCAATCAATACATTTATGCGCTTAACCGTTGGGGATGGACTAGTAAGTCAAATCCCTGCATTATTAATTGCGACTGCGACAGGAATAGTTGTCACTAGAGTTTCAACTGAAGGAAACTTAGGATCAGATGTTACAGATCAGTTGCTGCAATATCCAAAATTACTTTTTATCGCAGCAGGAACAATCTTTTTGCTAGGATTAACACCGATCAATTTTATGTTAACGACAATCATTTCTGCATTTTTGGCAATTAGTGGATATATATTATTGCAAAAAACAAATGCAAAACCTGATGTACCAGAAGAAGAACTAGATGAAGAAGATAGTGAGAGTATGAAGAAAACAGAAAATGTCATTAATTTGCTCAATGTAGATCCCATTGAGTTCGAATTTGGTTATGCGCTTATTCCTTTAGTTGATGCTAGTCAAGGAGGAGACCTTTTAGATCGAATTGTAATGATCAGAAGACAGCTGGCAATCGACCTTGGGGTTGTTATTCCGGTTGTGCGAATTCGTGACAATATTCAACTTGAACCTAATGAATATTGTTTGAAAATAAAGGGAAATGAAGTTGCACGCGGGGAATTATTACTTGACCATTATTTAGCTATGACACCTGATTTGGATGATGATAGTATCGAAGGAATTACGACAAAAGAACCGGCTTTTGGTTTACCGGCAAAATGGATAAGTGAAGATAAAAAGGACGAAGCAGAATTATTTGGCTATACTGTCGTAGATCCCCCGTCGGTAGTATCGACACATTTAACAGAAGAAATGAAACGTCATGCTCATGTGTTACTTGGTCGTCAAGAAACAAAAGATTTAATCGATCATTTAAAAGAAGAATATCCAATTTTAGTAGAAGAAGTTACTCCTGATCCACTTACAGTCGGGGAAATCCAAAAAGTTTTGGCTAAACTATTAAAAGAAAATATTTCAATTCGCAATCTTCCAGTCATTTTTGAAACATTAGCCGATTTTGGAAAAATGACTAACGATGCTGACTTGTTGGCAGAATACGTTAGACAAGCTTTATCGATTCAAATTACGAATCAGTTTGTAGGAGATCATGATTCATTAAAAGTTATCACCTTATCAAATGATGTTGAAAACCACATTTCTAGTAGTGTACAGCAAACTGAACACGGAAATTACTTAGCATTAGATCCAATGATGCAAGAAAAAATTATTAAAAATGTATATGCGGAAGTTGAAAAAGCATCGGTTGAACATGAAAATATCGTAATACTTTGTTCGCCAACGATTCGTATGTATGTAAAACAATTATTAGAACGGTCTTTACCACATATTGCAGTGTTATCTTATAATGAACTAGAACCAAATATACAGGTTCAAAGTGTAGGGATGGTGAATGTTGCATGAAAATTAAAAAATATGTAGCCCGATCTATGCCAGAAGCAATGAATATGATACGAAAAGAACTCGGTTCCGATGCAGTGATTCTTAATAGCAAGGAAAAGAAAAGTGGTGGATTTCTCGGTTTTTTTAAAAAAACAAGCATCGAAGTAGTAGCGGCACTAGACAAGGAATCGACCTTACAAAAACAACAAACGGAAACAACAGAGCAAATAACTACAGTAAACGAAACAGAAAATCATTCACGAGTTATAAAAGAAATAAAACAATTGCAACAATTACTTGAAACACAATCATTTGAATCAGCGTATAATTTTCCACCTTTATTTGAACAGGCCTATACATATTTACGTGAACAAGAAGTCGAAGAGAGCATTGCCAGAGATCTTATTCAAAATGTGTTAGATGAAAATATGGATAAGGATATTGATCCGGAAACATTAAAAAATCAATTGTTTCAGCACATAGAACAAAGATTAAGTAAGTCATCATCGCCCGGTTTAACATTTGAAAAACAAATTATTCAATTTGTTGGGCCAACAGGTGTGGGAAAAACGACGACGCTTGCTAAAGTAGCTGCCTTAAGCATGTTAGAAAAAAAGAAAAAAATTGCTTTTATTACAGCGGATACGTATAGAATTGCAGCAATTGAGCAACTCAAAACGTACGCAAGAATTTTAAATGTACCTGTAGAAGTAGCATATTCTATGGATGATTATAAAAAAGCTATCGACAAGTTTTCAAATTACGATTTAATCTTTGTCGATACAGCCGGACGTAATTTTAGAGATCCTCGATATGTAAAAGAATTAACAACGATGATTGATTTCAATCAATATGAACTTGAAACATATTTAGTATTGGCACTAACAGCGAAAGAAACAGATGTAACTGATACATATGATCAATTTAAACAAATTCCAATTGAGAAAGTTATTTTTACAAAAATGGATGAAACGGGCACGTATGGAAGTATTCTCAATATAGGAATTGGAAAAAGTAAAGCTATTGCCTATATTACAAATGGTCAAGATGTACCGGATGATATTCTAGAAGCAGATCCTTCATTTATTAGTGAGCTCGTATTAAGTAGGTATCATCATGCGTGATCAAGCAGAGCGTTTACGTACTCAATGTGCAAATGATAAGAAAGAGGCAAAAACAATTGCGGTCGTAAGCGGAAAAGGTGGTGTAGGAAAATCAAATACAGCTTTAAACTTTTCGCTAGAACTGCAAAATAGAGGCAACAACGTATTGTTAATTGATCTGGATGTCGGTATGGGGAATATCGATATATTACTAGGAAGAAACTCAATGTATTCAATTGCTCATTTATTTACCGATTTTCGCCCACTTCATGATATTATAGAACTAGGACCTTTTAACCTGTCTTATGTTTCGGGAGGATCTAGTCTAAATGAATTATTGCAACTAGATGAGACGAAGTTAAATTATTTTTATCACGAGTACGATCAAGCGGTATATGAATATGATTATATTCTGTTTGATCTGGGAGCTGGTGCCACTTCTGCTTCACTTGCATTTATTTTAGCCGCAGATGAATGTTTAGTAGTTACTACTCCCGAGCCTACAGCAATTACTGATTCATATAGTATGATAAAACATATTGTTTCAAAACGATCTGATATTCCGATCTATGTATTAATGAATCGATGTGAAAACACACGTGAAGGAGAAAAAATGCTAGAAAGATTTAAACAAATAGTGAATAAGTTTTTGCATGTTGATGTAACCAAAATGGGAATGTTACCTACAGATAAAACGGTTCAACATGCTGTCATTAATCAAACACCCTTTCTACTATATAATCAAGATGCCCCGGTCTCAAGGGCATTGAAAGAGATAACGACAAATTATTTACGTGCTTCAAACAAGATAAACAAATTAAAGCCAGTATCTTTTGTTCAACGATTAAAACGGCTGATTAACCGAGGTTAATATGGAACAACTGAATGTAGTAGTTATAGAGCAATCAAACGATTTTTGCAAAGAAATAAAAAACATTTTAACAAGCCATACAGTCGTTAAAAATGTGGCAACATTTACGGTGTTAGAAGATGGGATTAACAAAATTCTTAAAAGTAATGTTGATGTTGTTTTACTAGATATTGATATTCCGAAAATGAATGAAACAATGGCCATTGAGATGATCTTATCCGTAAAACGAGTGCCCGTTTTGGTCATGGCAAAAAATACTGTATTTCAAACTGCAAAAACGGTACAAGCAATGACCCATGGTGCGGTAGACTTTATTAAATTCGATCATAAGGATAAAAAGTCACTTATAGAAAAAGAAAACGAGATTATTCGAAAAATAACAAATGCTAAAATAGGAAAATCACAACAATCAGTGAAATCACCTAATTTAGTAGATAAACAAAAAAGCTTACAAACGAATCTATCTAGAAAACGAGTGCGAATCGAACCTATTGTTGTGATTGGATCATCAACAGGAGGGCCCAGAGCGTTACAAGCGATATTACAAAAGATCCCAACTGACTTTCCAGCACCGATACTTATTGTACAACACATGCCAGAGAGATTTACAAAGTCATTGGCCAAGCGACTAGACAGCATTTGCAATCTTCCAGTAAAAGAGGCGGAACATGGTGAAATTGTGAAAAAAGGGACAGTTTATTTAGCGCCAGGTAATTATCATATGAGGGTTTTAAAGAAAGGTAACAAGCTTTATATTGATGTTTCACAAGGAGAAGAGCGTTTGGGTCACCGTCCATCAGTTAATCATTTATTTGATTCTGTCGCAACCATACATAATATTTTCAAAATAGCGGTCATTTTGACTGGGATGGGAAAAGACGGAGCTGAAGGGGTAAAGAGAATAAAAGAATTCCAAAAGGATGCAGTAATAATTGCTGAGTCTAAGGAAACAGCGATTATTAACGGTATGCCAAGCGCTGCCATACAAACAAACGAAGTATCCGAAATATTACTTTTAGACGAAATTGCTGAAGCATTAGTCGAATACACCATGAAAAAATAGACTTACTAAATGCTCCTTGTAACACGAGTGCTTTATAAAAGCTGATTAAATGGGGGGACTAATAATGGAGACAACGCAATACTTGGATATTTTTATCGATGAAAGTATGGAACATATGGATGTTTTATACCAACAATTGTTGGCTCTAGAAAAAGATGCGAAAGAAAAACAGATAATTGATGAAATATTTAGAGCGGCTCATACATTAAAGGGAATGGCTGCGACAATGGAGTTTGATGATCTAGCAGGATTAACTCATAAACTAGAAAATATCTTTGACGGAATTAGAGAAGATAAAATAATCGTGCAGCCAGATATGATGGATTCTTTATTCCATACTGTTGACCATTTAAATGCGATGGTTGAAGATATTGCAAATGGTGGAGATGGAAAAAGGGATGTTACAGCCGTAATTGATCAGTTAGATCGTATTGAAAAAGGAGAAACTGATTTACCAAATAATAATACTTCAACAGAATCCATTAAAAGGGATGATTCATCTACATTGCATTTGGATGAATTCCTACTTACTATTTTAAGTGAATCAAAAGAACAAGGATTCACAAACTATCAGATCGAAGTTAGACTACGAGAAAATTGTTTATTAAAAGGTGCTCGAGTCTATATGATCTTCGAATTATTAGAAAAGTTAGGGGAAGTAGTTTACTCCAATCCATCCGTCAATGACTTAGAAGAAGAAAAATTTGATTTCACTTTTACGCTTATGTTTGTAACAAAAGAAGCTAAAGAAGAACTTGAAGCTAAAATAATGAAAGTCTCTGAAGTTGAACAAGTAATTATTACGCCATTTTCTATAGCAGCGTATAAAGAATCTCAAAAAAAACAAATGGATGAAAAGAAAGAAGATACGAAACAGAAAAACTCTAAAGTGTCTAATAATAAAGAAACAAAGGCTGCTGCCAATGGTGGAAAAGCAGCTCCGACAAAAACCATTCGCGTAAATATTGAAAGACTGGATATTTTAATGAATTTATTTGAAGAGTTAGTTATCGATCGTGGTCGTTTAGAGCAAATATCTTCTGAATTAAATCATTATGAACTTCAAGAGACAGTGGAAAGAATGACTAGAGTATCCAGTGACTTACAAAATATTATATTAACAATGCGTATGGTGCCAATAGATACGGTATTTAATCGTTTTCCAAGAATGATCAGACAACTAGCAAGAGACTTACATAAAGAAGTGGAAATCGAAATAATAGGTGCAGAAACAGAACTTGACCGTACGGTAATTGATGAAATTGGTGATCCGCTAGTTCACTTAATTCGTAATGCGATGGATCATGGTATTGAAACACCGCATGAAAGAGAACAACTTGGTAAGCCGAGAGAAGGAAAAATAACTTTAGAAGCTTATCATAGTGGAAATCACGTTTTCGTAGAAATTTCAGACGATGGGGCTGGAATTAATAAAGAGAAAGTGAAGCAAAAAGCGATAGATAAAGGTATAGTTACAGAAAGCGAAGCAGAAGTATTAACTGATCAACAAGCATTTGAACTTATTCTAGCAAGTGGGTTTTCGACTAATGACGAAATTTCAGATGTATCTGGTCGCGGTGTAGGTCTGGATGTAGTTAAAAATACAATTGAATCACTCGGTGGTACCATTTCAATAGATGCCATTCCAGGTGAAGGGTCGACATTTTCTATCCAGTTGCCACTAACATTATCGATTATTTCTGTATTATTAGTCGAACTGGATAAGGAAAAGTACG
>NZ_JBPPZG010000100.1:0-14477 GCF_051918545.1 Pseudogracilibacillus amylolyticus (SeqCode)
AGATGGTAGAATTTTTGATAGGGAACCATATCATTATCCATTTTTTTGTACGTTTAAGGCTAAGATAAACACTGGCAAATAAGGCGTTCTCTCTTCAAATCAAGTTAGCTAGTTTATTCCCTACCAAAATTCAACGATAAAAAAAATTCCCTACCAAAATTTTTTCTTGGTAGGGTTTTTGGTAGGGAACTATATCTTTTTTACCTTATTTTGTCCATTTTGGCTCAAGATAAATGCTGTTAAATCAGCGTTCTCTCACCAAATCAAGTTAGCCTCTTATTCCCACTCCAAGATTGCAGGCCTCTTCAGAACGTTGTTATATCAACGTTTATCGTACTTAAAAATCTTTTTGGCGGGGATTCTGGCGGAACTTTGGTATTTTAGTGATTATCCACTAATTACTTTCTTATTACTTATGGCTTGATTGCCGATAAATGATACACCTGATTTTTGTGCTGTTTGAATGGTAATATTCCCTGCCATTTCTTCGGCAATGAGTTCATCCACGCCTGACCACATGTGCGAATAATGCTTTAATGTAATCTCTGGACTCGAATGACCCAAGCGTTTTGATAATATTAAAACAGAGACATTAAATTCATTAATTAAATACGACGCATGCGAATGTCTTAAACCTTTTGCTTGAACTCGATGGACATTCGCCAGTTTGGCAAACCGGCCAATAATTCTTGAAATGGTTGATTTAAGCATTGGCATTCCATCGTAACTAAAAACGAAATCATGAATACCAATCTTTGCTTGTCGTGCTTTCCACTCTTTTAAAATTTGGATGGTATCATCATCTAAAGAGATAATGCGTTTACCATCGGCTGTTTTTGTATAATTTTTACGTGTCCAAGTGGTTTTATTCTTAATATACAAGGAATGATGGATTCTTAATCGTTTATTTTTAAAATCTACGTCTTCCCACCATAAAGCTGTTCCTTCATTTACACGTATCCCAGTCATGAAATATGTCCATAACATCACAAAACACAAATGTTCATAAAAATTATCTACATAAATCTTAGAAATGACTTTCTCAAACTCTGTTTTCGTCCAGTATGGGATGTTCGACTTCCCTTTTGGGATGGCTTTCACCTTTTTAGAAATATTAACCTCTAAATATTGCATCTCAACCGCCATATCTAAACTTCTACGAAATATACCAAATATTAAACTGGCATATGCTTGAGAAAAACCCGCACCGTCATTGGATAATAACCATGTACGGTATCGTTGGACATCTTCAATACTAATGGATCTCAGTTCGATGTTCCCAAAACGATCTTTGATGTTTTCTAATATTCCTTTTCGTGCGATAAAAGTACTTTCTTCCACTTCCGTTTCATAAGCGGGGATATAAACAGTATCCATAAATTGACCATACGTCATATGGTAGTTACTATATCCATTGTATTTCAGGTACTCATTTTTTACCCGTACTAATTCTTTATATGCCGCTTTAGCAGAAGTAAATTTCTGACCTTGCTGATTTTTTCGCCCTTTCTTTCGAAGACGTTTACCAGTAATACGGTCTGTACCGAGTTCAGTCTCATAATAAAATTGCCCTGATGAATCTACATATACACCTGTATATTTTGTTTTAGCCATGACTGTTTTCCTCCGATTCTAGTTCACATCCTAGAATCGATTCAACGGTCATTTTGGGTACACAGCCTAATCGTTTATTATTATAAAATGGATACCCTTGTTTTACCATGATTTGCTTGGCTTGTCTAATAATTCGTATCGAAGTATATTTGGGATATCCAAGCTGAATTAAATCATCTTTTGTAATCAGTTCCTTCATTAATATATACCTCCCTTTTCATTAACAGAAGAATACATACTAGAAATGACTGTTTTCTAATTTACTTAAAAATCAGACGGCTGTTGGTACAGCTCCACGGGAATTTCACCCCTGCAAGTATTTCTTCCAGCCCTACTCATAGCTTGCGACGCTTTGAACGCTCGAACCATGATGGTAAGGGAGTATCATTATCCTAACTGATGCGTCATCGCCAGTAATTTACCACAATTACCTTAGATTCATTGGTTAACGCTCGTTTCTTTAGAAAGTCATGGCGCAAGAATCAAGTAGCTCGTCATCAGAAGAACGTATCTGATTTTGGTTTATAATGCACGGTATTATCTTTCCGTACTTTCTTTGTAAAAGATCAACCAGATTCAAAAACGTTTTGCATGATTGTGAGATTAATGTAACTTAAATTTGGTTACGGCAGTAATCAGCTTAAGTTCTAACCTTTGTTTCCATTCATCGTCTACTATATGAGCAGTCTCTCCATTTTCTTCTACTATTTCGTGTTGAACTAACGTAACAATGTAACCTTCATAATGTTTTAAAACTTGTCCCATTGCTTCTGTATCACCCAGTACTGCCATTGAGATAACTGAATAAGGAAGTAAGGTAGATTCACTCATCTTCATGCTCCTTTAAATAGTTTTTAATCTTTTCTAACGCCTTCTTCTTGTGGTAATAAACGGTCGCCCTGGCTATTCCTAATTCGTTGGCAATTTCAGTATCACTCATTTCTAAGAAAAAGAAGCACAATACAATAAGTTGATTACGTTCTGGTAAAGATTGAATAGCATTCGCAATCAAAAAATCTTTTACTTTGACGGCATATCCATTTAAGAAAAAATAATGGACATCAGTTTCATAGGTTTCATACATGCTAAGTTGATTGAGTTTATCTTGACTTAAAGCAGATAAGATAATCAAGGTTTTATTCTGCCTGTTGATTTCACGATAAATATCTCTTGCAGCATTTCTCAAAACCGTTTTACAAAATGAATCAAATTGACGTCGGATTACGCTTTGTGGCACAGGTTCGTTTGTTACCATTTTTATCACCTCCCTTCTGTCAGACAAGGTTCATTGCCATTCCGCACAACTAACACGATTGGAAAGTGCATTTTGCAGACAAAATAGAAAAAAAAGACCAAAAACTCTAAGAATTGTTTGATCTAAATTTAGGAAATATAAAAAAATTAGATAGAAATACGGAAATTCAACAAATAAAAAACAGCGGCATATTAAATCAAACCGCTGTTTTTTTTCATTCTTATTGATAATTTAATTTTTAAAATTTTCTTTTAAATATTTTGAACAAAATAAAATAAAAGTAACCAATTCAAAATAACCTCATATATGAATTATTCTTAAAATCTTATCCTTAAGGATTATTAATACCCCTTCACGTAAGTTTCATAACTGTTTCTCTTATGATAAAATATTAAATTGTATCTCTTTTAGCAAAATTCCTTAACCCATAACCAAGTAAGATTGAAAAGGTCACTATCAATAAACTATAGAATAAAAGGTATGATTGAATGGGTGACTCGTCTTCCGGAGACATTGCTAACATTGGCTGCGTCCATGGGTAAAATTGACCTAATGGTGTGCTTGCTACAATAATCGCTGGTAATGTAAAAAAATCGCTGGTAATGTAAAAACAATCGTAACTGCAAGTGGAATACCAAAGGTTTTAGAACGGATTGATACAATCAATTGTAAAACCACCAAGGGCAGACATGCCAATATACCTCTAATCATATATCCCAATAATGTAAAAACCGGTAAATTTCCATCCATCCCGATTAAATATCCAAAACTAATAAATAATATCATTAGGATAAGCATGGTAATGACAATCATTCTGATAATAGTTAAAAATTTCCCAAAAAATATATTTGAATGACTAATTGGTAATGCTAATAGTTGTTTCCACCCACCTCCAACATGTTCACTTCTGCAAATAAGAGCGGCATATACCCCAACCAATATAGGTAATACAAACGGCCCCATAAATAATGCAACTTGTGTCCATGCCTCAATCCAAGCATTATCCCCTGGATTCATAAATAAATCATAATTCTTAAAAAAGTTGATATAAGCTAGAAATACTCCTAATAATGGACCAATAATATAAATTAGCCACATTTTAGATCTTTTTAATTTTAATCGCTCAACATATAAAATATCCTTCAACATAACCCCTCCAGTTCTTATTTGACTTCTCGTTTTGCAAATTGAAATGATCCGAGAACCAATAAGATAATACCTAAACAGAAACTGATAACAAGATAGGCTGAAAGATCCTGGTTATAGCCTAAACCTTCATATTGCAAAATAACTGTCGATGCTTGACTAGGGTAAGCTAAGGGGAACCATCTAGTCGTTTGTGCAGCTGCTAGAAAAAGACCCATCATAGATGAAATTGCCCCAATCAGTATTGAAAAAGCCTGATTTTTTATTGTCATGGATAACCAAAACTGTACTGACATGATTGGTAAAATAACTACCAACATACTATAACTATCTCCAATCAAAAGCTTCCAAGGAGTGTTCCCTTCAAACCCCAACATATTTCCTAGCAAAAACATACCGAGCATAAAAATAGTGGTTGAAAAGAAAAGGCTAATAAAAAGCCAACTAAACTTACTTAAATAAACTCTTACTCTTGATATTGGTAGCGACAACGTCTGTTTCCATCCATTTGCTTGATGTTCAACATTTGCTATAACAGATGCTGCAAGTGTTACAGCTAAAGGAAAGCCCAGTCCGAATAATAAACTGTTATCATACAATAAATAGGTCCACATTGAATCAGCTTGGAACATTTCAGCCTGCTTTGCTACAAAATCTCCTCGATAAGTGAGATTTACTAGTTCATAAGCTAAGATAAGAAATGGAACCAATAAAACAATAATTGGCAATGAGGAACGTTTCAATTTAATTTTATCGGCCTTTAGTAAATGTTTCATAGGCTACCCTCAGTACCTGTTAATTCTAAAAAGATATCTTCCAGTGACTTTGTAACTTCTTCCAGACGATAAACCGATATCCCTGATTGGACAAGAGTTGCATTGATTTCAGATACAAATTCAGGTTTTGTTTCTTCCAACCATAAATAATCATTTTTCCATTGCGAACTTATTCCTTTTCCTTTTAATATAGAATGTGATTCTCTACCATCGCTGACACCAACTTTTAATATTGGCTTACGTTTATGCCTTAAGCGATCAATGGAATCTTGAAAAATCATTTTACCGTTATTGATAATCCCTACCTCAGTTGCCATTTGATCTATTTCGCTTAATAGGTGACTAGATACAAGAACGCTCATTCCAGATTCAGGTAATTGTTTAATTAGTTCACGTATTTCTTGTATTCCAGACGGGTCCAAACCATTAGTTGGCTCATCTAAAATTAATAAATCTGGCTCACTGAGTAATGCGGAAGCAATACCAAGTCGCTGTTTCATTCCAAGAGAATACTCTTTTGTTAATCGATTTGCTACTTTGGTTAACCGGACAATTTCCAGGACTTCATGCACTCGTTTTTCAGGTATATTACGCAATCGACGAACTGCTTCTAGATTTTCACGCCCCGTTAAATTACCATAATAAGTTGGTGACTCTACCAAAGAACCAATTCGCTGTAATATTTGAATGCGGTTTTTATTAAGATTTTGATTAAAAATTTTAATATTACCTTTTGTTGGCTTAATTAACCCTAATAGCATTCGTATAGTTGTCGTTTTTCCAGCACCATTCGGGCCTAAAAAACCATAGATTTGACCACGCTCAATACTCATGTTTATTCCGTCCACAGAAATATTTTTCTTAAACTTTTTTGTTAGATTATCAGTGACAATAATTTGATCATTCATTCTTTCCTCACCTCTCTTACTAATATCATAATCGAAATTTCCTAAACGCTAACATAACTCTTTCTTAACATCTCCTTAACAAGCGTGTAGTCTTTTACAAAGCCATTAATTGTCGTGTAAAATAATAGAACAATGAAAAAGGAGGACAAAAATTTTGCAAATTAAAACAGAAGACTATTCCATTCTGATTATTGATGATGATCCCTACATTCTAGATTTGTTAACAACAGTCTTTGAAAAAGAAGGTTTTCAACATATTTTTAAAGCAAGCACAGGAGAGGAAGCGAAGTTTCAAACAACTAAAAATAATCCGGATATTCTTCTATTGGATGTTATGTTGCCTGATACGGATGGATTCACTCTTTGCAGCCAACTTCGTTCATACACATCTGTTCCTGTTTTATTTCTGACGGCTAAATCAACGGATTTAGACAAACTGCAAGGATTTAGTATTGGTGGAGACGATTATATTACGAAACCTTTTAATCCTCTAGAAGTTGTTGCACGAGTAAAAGCTCAATTAAAACGTTCCAACCAATTAGAATCAAACCAATTAACGAAAGCAGTATATGATTACGGCTTTTTTAAAATAGATTCAAATAAAGGAAAGTTAACAGTTAAAGGAAGACAAGTAGAATGTCCCCTTTTAGAACTGAAATTATTACTGTACTTTTGTGAACACCCTAATCAAGTTTTAAGCAAACATCAAATTTATCGTGATGTATGGGGTGAGTATTATGGAGGCGATAACACAGTAATGGTTCATGTTCATCGTTTGCGTGAGAAATTGGAAGAGAACCCAAGTAACCCCCTATTGATTAAAACTGTTAGAGGACTAGGATATATTTTTGAATTGGATACAACAACAAAGGAATCATCATGAAACTAAAAAATAGAGTAGCGTTTTATTTCGTATCACGACTCTTCTGGTTAATCGTTATTTGGGGTCTATTAATTGGAGTAAGTATTATTCTTTTTAGTTTTTTTCTTAGGCACGATCAAACAGAGACATCAAGATTATCAATTGAAGCTATAGCAAATAATACGGTAATTCAAAATCAAGAAATTGACATTCATAATTCCGTAAAAGAGGACTTACAAGACAATGATATATGGCTACAGGTATTAGATGAAAATGGGAACGAATTTTTTTCATTTAATAAACCAAGAGAAATTCAAGTACATTACAGTCCTGGAGAATTAGTTTCTGATTATATTTATCCAGCAAATAATAGTTATCAGTTATCAACTTGGTTTGAAACTATTAATGGCCAAGAAGTAACATGGGTAACAGGAAAGCCAATAACAAATAATAATCCATTTTTTTATTGGGCAAATAATTTGTGGATTGTTTCTATCATTGTAATTGGTATTATTATTGCTATATATTTCGGAAAACAACTAGGAGATCCCTTATTATTCGTGATGGAGTGGATTGAAAATTTATCAAAGGGAAATTATGAAGAACCCTCTAACTATTTAAAGTTACATTCAAAAAATCATAAGCAAAATAGAGGAAAACACAAAGTTTATAAAGAACTAATAATGGCACTGTCTAACCTCACATCTAATTTAAAAAAGAGTCAAGTAGAAAGAGAACGATTAGAAAAGACAAGAGAAGAGTGGATGGCAGGGGTATCCCATGATTTAAAAACTCCATTATCTACTATCAAAGGTTATACAATGCTTATAGCTTCAGGCGAATACAATTTGAGAAAAGAGGAAGTACGTCGCTTTGCAGAAACAATGGAAGAACGAGTTGCGTATATGGAGCAATTGATTGAAGACTTTAGTTTAACCTTTCAATTAAAAAATGGTGCTATCCCCATAAAATTTGAAGAAATAAACCTAAAGCACTTTATAAAAGATATTCTAGAACAAATGAAGAAACTTCCTAAAGCAAGTAGTCAAATATTTTCTTTAGAAACGAGTAAGGAGCAAATACTATCTGATATAGATACAAAATATTTAAAAAGAGCCTTCGAAAATTTAATTGCAAATTGTATCAAGCATAATCCGCCAAAAACTAAAATCAAAATCATACTATATGAAGAAGCAGAAAAAATTCATATTACCATACAAGATGATGGTATTGGAATGAATCAAGAAACCGTTAGTCAATTATTTGATCAGTATTTCCGTGGAACAGATTCTTCTTCTGATAATTCTGGAATTGGTTTAGGCATGGCAATTGCAAAGCAAATTATTTTAGCACATCAAGGAAACATAGTAGTAAAAAGTAAAATGAATATAGGAACTCAATTTCACATTATATTACCACGTAGACTAAAAGAATAACCGTTAAGATTAAATTGAAAAAGAAAATAAATAACAAAAATATTAAAACAGCACGTATTCAAGCTTATTGTTATTTAGAGAGAATACGTGCTCCGTACTATAAGAGAATAAAATAGGCTTATGATAAATTATGCTTCATTTATGTATCATTCTTTGCTGCCATTGAGATTACCAAATAAGAAAACGGTATGTTATTTCCTTTTATCGTACCAATCAAGCAAATTCATCACTAGCACATTTCTTATTTCTTCTATGCTACAACTAGTTAATTGCCCCCTCCTTTAAAAAATATAAGCATACTTGATTTTCAACATAACCAGATACTTTAAATTGTAAATCTCTATAATAATTTCCGTTTCGCACAACATTAGCTTGAATTACTAGAGGAGATGAAGCTAGTACTAAACCACCGTGGTTATCCGGCTTTGAAACCACTGCAATCCTAGCTCTTAAAGGATATTGGTTTCTTTTAACAGCCTCTACACTTGCAAAAAAAGTTTTAGCATCTTCTGTTATCAATACTTTGGTTATTATTTGTTTACTATTTTTAATTTTTCTTAATTAAATTCACAAATTCCATAAAAATCTATTTATTCAGCAAACATCTCAGATTAGTTTTGTATTCTCCTCAAAAATTGTATTGCAATTAAAACCAAAACGCCTATCAGAATTCTTCACGAATTTTGATAGGCGTTTTATCTAATCAACTATTCTTTTTAATTTTTAACAGCAGTTACTTGCACCTAACAATACCAGTCCTTCGCCATTTTGACTTTCCTCTTTATCTAATGTTAGTTCCTCTGTTCCAGTAATCTGTGCATCAATGGCTACTTGTATTCCATTGATCGTTTCCATCTTATCATTTGATTGAGGTGTATCTAAAGATAATGCAAATTGTGGTCCGCAGCAACCAACTACTGAAGACAGGCGTATGCCCTCCACATTATTCTCTGTTAATACATTTTCCAACAATTGCTTGGCAGCATCAGTAATCTTCATTAAAGTTCCACTCCTATCCTTTTATTAAACTTTTAAAATAATTTTCATAGTGCTACTTGGTGTAATCTTTTAGCTTCTCATAGCCTACTTTTTCTTCACTAAGCCAAGGAATAATGGCACACCTATCAGTTAAATTTTGATTAACTTCATGAATCCATTCACTTTCTGAGGCAGCTTTGCCTTTTAAAATAGGATCAATTGTATCAGTGGCAAATAAACTTTGATTAATTACCCACCATTTGGGATTGATATTCGCACGTCTTAAATCATCTTGTAATCTTGACGCTTCTAATACAGGGGTAGCTTCCGCTAAAGTTGTAATTACAACAGAAGTTTCCTTTGGGTTTCGAATTTTAGGAAGTAGTTTGGTTACACTTTCTGGCACTTCACCAGTAGACCTAGCTATTTCTTTACTATACGACTGTGCTGCATCTAATAGAAGCAAAGTATGCCCTGTAGGAGCTGTATCAATGACAATAATTTCATTCTCCGATTGAGCTACTACTTCAGCAAATGCACGAAAGACTGCAATTTCCTCAGTACATGGTGAATTTAAATCCTCTTGTAAATAAGCCAGACCTTCTTCATCTAAATCCTCACCAGCATTAGCTAATACTTCTGTTTTATATTTTTCTACTTCATCTTTAGGATTAATACTACTAATTGTTAGATTCTGATTTAATTCGTAGTTTTGGAATTGGTGTTGCAAATGAGCCGCAGGGTCGGTTGTTGTTAAGTGAACACGATGTCCTTTTTCAACCAAACCAACGGCAATAGCAGAGGCAACCGTAGTTTTCCCTACCCCTCCTTTACCCATCGTAAAAATGATCCTGATATTACTTGATGAGAAATCACTTATTACATTATTTAGATTGGGGAGTTCTCCTATTTTATTCTCCTGATTTTCCTCTGATACTGGAATGACGTGTTCTTTAAATAAATATCGTAAATTCTCAATTCCTGTTAAAGAATAGGAAACAAATGGTAACGAATAACTTACGGTTTGTTTTAAATTAACTGGCATCTGATTTAAAGCATCTCTTTGCCTTTGATAAAAAGCTGTTGATACTTCATCACCCTTCATGTAATTTTGAAGAAGACCATTAACAATAAGTGTTTGATTTTTTATACCAATCTCTTTAAGTTCTTTGGACGCTCGGTCTGCCTCCATTAAAGATGAAGTATCAGGTCTTGTTACTAATATAAGTGTTGCTTTAGTTGAATCTGAAAGAACCTCAACGGTATTGGAATATAAATTCTTCTTATCCCCAAGTCCAGATAAAGGACCCAAACAAGAAGCACCATGCGTACTTTCTTCTAAGAATCCGTTCCAAGCTGTTGGCAGTTGTAACAGACGTAATGTGTGACCAGTTGGTGCTGTATCAAAAATAATATGGTCATATTCGTTTGTAATTTCTGTGTTTGTAAGCAACGTTGTAAATTCATCAAATGCAGCAATCTCGACTGTACAAGCTCCTGATAATTGTTCTTCCATTGTTACTACAACGGAATCAGGTAACACCCCACGATATGGACCAACTACTTTTTCACGATAAGCAGTTGCTGATATCTCAGGATCTAAATTACTGGCATATAAATTTTCTACCGAAGGAACTGCTTTCGGAGAATTTATTAAGTCAATCCCAAATACATCTTGTAAATTAGATGCTGGATCGGTGCTGATTAGTAAAACTTTTTTTCCGTTACCCGCTAATTCTACGGCTGTTGCACATGCAGTTGACGTTTTACCAACTCCACCTTTTCCAGTTAAAAATAAAAATTGTGTCTGCACAACATCTTGAGGTTTGAAAGATGGAAACATATTTTCACTTCTTTCTTTTCATTGTTTTTTTAGATTTAATGAAAGTCGGACTTTCGGTTTTTCAGTAAGCTCTTCAGCTTCTACACCCAGCCAATCAGCAAGTTCTTCATTTGTTGGATAGGTTCCAACCTTCGCAACCTGTTCATCTACTAAAACAACAGGCAATGCATCCGGACCTTTTTCATGTAATACACGATTCACTGTTTGTGTTTGAGCAAATTTATCAGGATCATTCGTTAATTGATACCGTTTCACATCAAATCCTTTATTTTCTAAAGAATATACCGCAGACGCTACTCTGGTTAACTCTGGGTCAACTGATGGACCACATACACCTGTCGAACAGCACATTGCCGGGTCAAATATCTCAACTTTTTTCATCTAAAACCCTCCGTTTCATATGAAATAAACATTTGCATACATTATTCTCCTGTTTCCGCAAAACGTTTGATTCTTTCTCCTATTTGGTCACGAACGTTTTGGAATACCATCCATTTTTCCTCTTCATTCCCTTGAGCTTTGGCTGGATCGTCAAACCCCCAATGGTCACGTTTCACTTGTGGCGGCGTCATTGGACATTTATCCGCAGCGTCTCCGCATAAAGTTACTACAAAGTCTGCATTGTTTAAGATTTCCGGGTCAATAATATCGGATGTTTGGTTAGAAATATCAATATCAACCTCTTGCATTGCCTTTACTGCATTTGGATTTAAACCATGTGCCTCAATGCCTGCACTTTTCACTTCCCATACATCTCCAAGATGTTTCTTCGCCCAACCTTCAGCCATCTGGCTTCTGCAAGAATTTCCAGTACATAAGAAATAAATTGTTTTTTTAGACATAATCATTCTCCTTTTTAAAATAGAATCAGTGTTAAATATAGTCCTACTAATGTAATTAATAAGATAGGAAGAGTTAAAATAATACCTGTTTTAAAATAAGTCCCCCATGAAATCTTAACGCCTTTTTGCGATAATACATACAGCCATACTAACGTTGCTAAAGAACCGATTGGTGTGATTTTGGGACCTAAATCTGAGCCGACTATATTCGCATAAATCAGTGCTTCTCGCAGCACACCAGATGTATTTGTTTCCGCAATGGCTAATGCATCAATCATTACGGTAGGCATATTATTCATGATGGATGATAGAAAGGCTGCAATAAATCCCATTCCAACTGTTGCAACAAATAAACCCTGGTCAGCTACTGTTTGAATTATACCTGCCAATGCAGATGTCAATCCGGCATTACCTAATCCATAGACCACCACGTACATTCCAATGGAGAAGAATACAATATTCCATGGTGCTCCTTTAATCACTTCTTTTGTATTAACAGCAGCACTGCGTCTTGCCATGATGATAAAGAAAAACGCAATGATTCCAGCAATAATCGAAACAGGTACGTTGATGAATTCGCTCGTAAAGTATCCAATTACTAATAAACCAAGTACAAACCATGATAGACGAAACATTTTTAAGTCCTTAATCGCTTCACTTGGTGTTCTCAATTTCGATACATCATAATTTTTAGGTATGTTTTTTCTGAAATAAAGTAATAACACCGAAATCGTTGCTACCAGAGAAAATAAGTTTGGAATAATCATTCGTGAAGCATATTCGACAAATCCAATCCCAAAGAAATCAGCTGAAACGATATTAACTAAATTACTAACAATAAACGGCAGGGATGTTGTATCAGCGATAAACCCACTTGCCATAATAAATGGAAAAATCATTTTTTCTTTAAAATTCAAATGACGTACCATTGCAAGTACAATCGGTGTTAAAATAAGTGCTGCACCATCATTCGCAAATAAAGCTGCGACAATCGCACCCAAAATGCTGATATATACAAACATTTTGATTCCATGCCCTTTTGCTATCCTTGCCATATGTAATGCTGCCCATTCAAATAATCCAATCTCATCTAATACTAATGAAATTAAGATGATTGCGACGAATGATAACGTTGCATTCCATGTAATATCAATTACTTCAAGTACATCACTAAATCCCACTACTCCTACGAGTAAAGCAATTACAGCTCCTCCGATGGCAGACCAGCCAATGTTTAAATTCTTCGGTTGCCAAATGACTAGGACTAGCGTTAAAACAAATATTAAGATAGCGAGTATAAGTGTTGCTGACAAAATAAGACCTCCAAACCTAACAACAAGAAATTCGTGTACCTTTCTCTTCTAGTTCTTTTAATTTATCATCTTGATCTGGTAATTGATACAAAATCGGTTTGATAAATGAATAATACTCGCTCTTACTATTGACCGAATAAAATATCCATTGTCCTTTTCTTTCTTCCTTCACTAGCCCCAAATCTTTCAGTTTGCGTAAATGTTGGCTAATGGATGGTTGACTGGACTGAAATATTTCAACAAACTCACAAACACAACACGTTTGTTCATCAATTAATTTCAGCATTGTCAGTCTTGTTTTATCGCCAAGTAATTTTAAAATACTGGCAGCTTTCTCCAATTCGATTGTAGTTTGCAGCATTTGTTTTCCCCCCTTTTTATAAAACAACAATATAAGTATATAACGATACACTTATATATTCAAATAAAAAAATTTAGTGCAAACTTTATTTCCTATTCTTTTAATTCCTCATAGGCTTCCATAAAATGTTGAAAAGAAATGCTTCCAAACGTATTTTCATCGTTACGAAATAGGCGATCAAACGTAATTTCTTTAGCTTTTTCTAAAGTACATTGTCTGCTGTTCATAAGCAACGAAAAATATGCCATAAAGTATTCTTTGCTTAAATCTCCGCCTTTGTTAATAATCATCCTGTTCACCTCCAAAAAGGGAAAGTAAATGATACCTTCCCTTTGATTTTTAAATTTCAGCAACACGAATTGGCAGCATTTAAATTCGTACTACATACACCTGTTTCAGGTAATTCCAATTCTACTTTCTTAGAGGCTTCATAATCACCTGATAAATAAGCTACAATGGATCGAACCTGTTCATGACCAGTTGCCATTAGAAATGTTGGTGCCCGACCATAACTTTTTGCTCCCACGATATAAAAATCTTTTTCAGGTTGTCGCAATTCTTTTTCTCCATGCGAGCGTACTGTTCCGCAACTGTGGATATTTGGATCAATTAAAGGTGCAAGATCTTTAACACTTTCTGTTGCTGTATCAATACTGGTTCTGATCTCACTTAAATTTGAGAAATCTGGACGATTGCCTGTATTGACAACCATTTCATCTATATCTGAAATAGCTTTTAACCCTCCTTGTGATTCTCCTATCAGCTCTATTTTGCCTTCTTTTTCGTGTATACGTTGAATTCTAAAAGGAGTAATTACTTCAAATATATTTGCATCTACTAAGTTGTGTATATGACTTCCTAACGCTCCTCTTGCCTCAAGTGCATCCAGTTCTTCTCCTCCAAATGCCTCTTTTACGCTATTTTTTCTTAAAATCCATATAATTTTTGTTGTAGGATGTTCTTCTTTTAATTTTGCTAATTCTAATAACGAATTAATAGCAGAGTGACCGCTGCCAACAACAGCAACACGCTTGTTTAGATAACGGTCTTTAATGTCTCCAAGAATATCTGGAATGCCGTAAAAAATTTGATTTTTTATATCTTTTTCTTCTTTTAACCATATTCCGTTTGAATTTGCAGGAT
>NZ_JBPPZG010000101.1:0-14404 GCF_051918545.1 Pseudogracilibacillus amylolyticus (SeqCode)
ACTGCGCCTCCTTTTTTGGCAATTTTTCGGCATATTTTTTAGTACACTCGCCAAACGAATTTGGGCTGTATAGTGAATTGTTCAGCAGTCCCTAAATAAGTTTAAAAAAAGAGCTGGCCTCTATTAAAATAGAAGCCAGCTCTTATTACATGACTTTAAACTTCTTCCTTAACTTTTTTTGTAATTTGTGTAATGATATTTGCTGCATTATGAGCGGCAAGCTCTAAAAATTCATTAAACGTCGCAGAAGATTCCACACCCGCAATATCAGATAAAGCCCGTATGATAACAAATGGGGTTTCATATTGATAACATACTTGGGCAATGGCTGCACCTTCCATCTCCGCCGCTAACATGTTGGGAAACTTTTCTTTCACGAATTTCACCCGTTCTGGATCACTCATAAATGAATCTCCAGTTGCAATTAAGCCTATTTCACTTGCTATTGATAATTCCTCCAAAACTTGTTTGGTTTTATCGATTAAGGCTTCATCAGCTTTGAAAGTTGCCGGCATTTTAGGAACTTGACCATATTTGTAGTTAAAAGCCGTAGCATCAACGTCATGATGAACTACTTCATTTCCTATTACGACATCTCCAACCTTTAATTTACTTGAAAATCCACCGGCAGACCCGGTATTTATTACATGGGTCGGTTGGAATCTTTCCAAGAGAATAGTTGTCGCCATCGCTGCATTTACTTTTCCTATACCTGATTTTAATAAAATAATGTCATTGCCATTTAATTTTCCTTCCACAAAAAGTACGGAAGCAATCTCGATTTTCTGTTTATCAGTCATTTTTTCCTTTAATAGTTCAATTTCTTCATCCATTGCACCAATTATTCCAAGCTTCATGATTCAACCTCCGAGCCCTATTGTTTCTCAGGATTTTTAATTCGTTCAACTTTCGTTACTTGCCAACCTTCATTATCTATCCAAGATAAATATACTCGATAAATTTCTTCAACGGATTTGCTAGAAACAGTAGCAACAACTTTTTGTTCCCCATCATTGCCTACCCAATGTTCAGTCATATCATCTTCACTTATTCCTGTTACAGCAGAAACAGCTCGTTTTATTTCAACTCTGTCGGCAGATCCATCGCTATAGTCTGTGGAATGATTCGTCCCTGTTTGCGACGTCCCGATAGGATCCCAATTCCCAGTATATGCAACAATTACATTATCGTCCGTGGAGTCAACTTCTTGAACATCTATATCACTTTCTAAATCGTAATCTTCATCGATATCTTCTGAGTCATCTTCATTTTCTTCATCATTTTCATCGTTATTTAAGGGTTTTTCCGCTGTCTCCTCCTGATTTTCTATAGTCAGATCACTTTTATTTTGATCTTTATTTCCAAAGACAATTAATGAAAACAGCACAATAATAAAGACAATCCCTAGCAATGAAAAAAATAATAACTTACGCTTATTGTTACGGCGTTTTTGGTGTCTGGTTGTACGAGATAACGTTCTATTTTTAGTCAAGTTGTTTCCCTCCTCAGTACGGTTAATGTAATAAAGCATTTGTTTTAAAAACTTGGCTCCATAACAAAGCTTTATTCATAGAACGCCTAAGCTTTTAAGTAGTTGACTGTGATTAAAATTATATGGATTCTGCTTAAAAAAGAAACGAGTATACACTCATTTCTTTATCTGATTAATGTACGTCAACAATTTTTACTTTAATTTCTCCACCTGGTGTTGGCACCATTACTTCTGTTCCTTTTTGTTGACCTAATAAGCTTTTTGCCATTGGAGAGTCATTCGAGATTTTCCCTTCAAAAGGGTCGGCTTCAGCACTACCAACAATGGTATATGTTTCTTCCTCCCCATCTGGCAATTCAATGAATGTTACCTTTTTACCTAAACTTACAACGTCAACATTATTTTCATCATTTTCAATAATTACAGCATTACGGATCATCTTTTCCAGTTGAGCAATGCGCGTTTCTACAAATGCTTGCTCTTCTTTAGCAGAATCATACTCAGAGTTCTCAGATAAATCTCCAAAATCGCGAGCTATTTTAATTCTTTCAACTACTTCTTTTCTTTTTTCTGTTTTCAACACATGTAGCTCTTGTTCTAATTTTTCTTTACCTTCTTCTGTCATATAATAACTTTTTTCTTCAGTCATATTAAACACTCCTTAACAATGTAAATTCATATAAAAATGACACACTCACCGAGATGTGAGTACGTCTTTCTAAAAATCAAATATTAATTTTTTTAATACTAATAGATACTCCGTCACCTATAGGGATAATAGATGTATGATAATGTTCATTACTTGTTAACCATTCGTTAAAATCACGGATTTTTTTTGCTAAGTTTTGCAGTCGTTTATTATTCACTATCGAGTCATTCACTACATATCCTCTAAATAATATATTATCACAAATGATTATTCCATCCTTTTTCAGTAATGGTTGTACAAGCTCAAAAAATCGTTTGTATTGTCCTTTTGCAGCATCAATAAAAATGATGTCAAATGCTTTATTATTTAATGCTAATACGTTAACTTCTTCTAAAGCATCACCAAAAATAAGGTCAATGTTAGATTCTTTTTCTTGTTTCTTTATATTCTCAAGAGCAAGTTGATACATTGTTTCATTCTTTTCAATTGTTGTTATTTGGGATGTTGGATATGCATTATGCATACGAAGCGCTGAATATCCAATTGCAGTACCAATTTCTAAAATCGTCTGCGGTTTTTTCATCCGAACTAACTGGGTTAAAAAATGTAAGCTAACAGGCTCCATGACTGGGATTTGATGTTCGTGTGCATAAGATTCCAATTCAGTCATCCACTTTTTACGCTCGGGTACGGTTTGTCGTAAATAATCTGTTACACTATCCATATGTTTAATCTCCATCATATATTATTCTTTCTTGGAATCACTTTCTTTGTTTTCTAAATCATACCATTCATGACGATATTCTTCCTTGATTTGATTATGTTCTTCTAATGTATCTGAGTAAAAAGTTTCACCATTCGGTCTTGAAAAATAATAAAGTTTAGTAAAGTCTTCCCCTTCCGGATTGAGTACACCATCAATTGATTCCTCGCCTGGGGAGTCAATCGGTCCAATTGGTAATCCATCTACAACATAGGTATTATAAGGTGTATCAACTTCGATGTCATCATATGTAACTACTGCTTTATGTTTAAGATTTTTTAATCCGTAAAATGCGGTAATATCGCTCTGTAGTTTCATATTATTATCGATTCGATTAAAATACACTTGTGCCACTTTTGGACGATCGTCAGAAAACTTGGATTCCCTTTCAATAACAGAAGCTAAGGTTAAAATTTCATGAACCGTTAGTCCACTCGCTGCCACCTGTTCTTGTCTAGATTTTAAAACTTCATCCGTCCGTTCAACCATTGTTTCAATAAGTTGACGAGGGGATGGTTCTTCTTCAAAAATATCATACGTACCCGCAAATAAATATCCTTCCAAAGGCATGTAAAGCTCTTCATTTAATATTTCTTCGGTGAGTAGACTTGGGTATTTTTCCATTAGTTCTTTAATAAATTTTTCATCATTAACGACTTCTATAAATTCTTCTTCGGAAAATGAGAGCTTTTTGGCAAAAATCCCTGCAATTTGCTCAATTGTTTTACCTTCAGGGATTGTGATACGGTAAAGTGGCTCTTCCATAATTTTTCCACTTTGAAGCTCAGTTACAATTTCTTGTAACGCCATGGAAGGTGTTAATGTATATTCACCAGCTTGGAAGTCTGAGTAGTTTTTAAATTTAATGTAAAAACGAAAAATCCTACTATTTTTAATTACTCCATTTTCTTCCAATATGCCTGCAATTTCAGTTGTCGACGATCCTAATGGAATTTCTATTTCTACTTTCTCTTTACTCCCAGGATCCACAGGTTCCAAAGCTGATTTGATATAAAAGTATCCTGAAATTATTCCGATAGTGAATATAAGTGTAAAAGAACTTAATGTAATCAACACAATTTTCCGGACTATTTTTGCATCATTTGCTTTTACTTCAAGTGTGGATCCATGATCAGTTGGCTCTTTATCTTTTGTCATAACGGATGTCTCCTTTATCTGTTTGTTATACAGATAAAATAACGTATTAATTATCGTTTTCTTCTGTTAGCGTATATAGCATTTCTTCAACAATATCCCATTCTTCATCAGATTCAATCGGAAAGAGTTTGAAATCACTTTCTTCCGTCTCCTCCTCATCTTCTTCATAGCGAAATGCATATACTTCCACTTCTTCCTCATCAGCTTGTTCGACTGGAGTGAGCGTAATATAAGAATATCCTGTTTCATCAACATCAAATGTAAACAACACTTCAAAAAGATGCTCTTCTCCATTTTCATCGGGAATAATAATTCTTTCCTGTTCTTCTTTACTCATGAGATCTCCTCCTATTGATGCTGATTTAAAAAACTTTGTAAAATCATAACAGCTGCCATTTTATCGATTACTTTACTTCTTTTTTTTCTGCTTACGTCTGCTTCTAGCAATGCTCGTTCAGCAGCAACGGTTGTAAGTCTTTCATCAACAAAATGAACTGGTAGTTGGAATTTTCGTTCCAAACGTTTTCCATATGTTTTTGAAAACTCCCCCCGCTCTCCAATCGTACCATTCATATGTTTGGGCAATCCAATCACAATTTCATGAATGTCATATTCTGCAATAATGCAAGCAAGTTCTTGATCGGCTGATGACATATCATGTTCAGTCCAGATAATCGTTTTTAACCCTTGGGCCGTTAGTTTCAAAGCATCACTAACCGCAATGCCTATTGTTTTGGAACCAACGTCTAAACCTAATACCCTCATTTATTTTCCTTTTTTAATTCATTTAAATAGAATTTAACTAATTCTTCAATTACTTCATCTCGTTCAATTTTTCGGATCAAGTTTCTTGCGTCTTTATATCTTGGTATATAGGCGGGATCACCAGAGATTAAATAACCGACGATTTGATTAATTGGATTATAGCCTTTTTCTTTTAAAGCTTCATGAATCGTTAATAATGTTTCTTTAATATCTTTATCAAATGACTCTTCAGGAAAGTTAAATTTCATTGTTTTATCAATTGAACTCATTACTAGCACCCCATCCCGTAATAGCTTGTCTACATTTTACCATGTTTAATTCATTTCTAATACCTTTTTCCATTTTTTTATTGTAAGTTAGAAATGAATTTAATTGAGCTGTTCCTCAATATAGCTATAAACTGTATCGAACGCTTCTGGAATTTTAGTTACATCTTTACCGCCGGCTTGAGCCATATCTGGACGACCACCTCCGCCGCCTCCACATACAGCTGCAGCTTGGCTAATTAATTTTCCGGCATGCATATTTCTACTAATTAAATCATTTGTTACGCCAGATATTAAAAGTACTTTTCCGTTATTTTCAGCCGCTAACAAAATTACACCTGATTGTATCTTTTGTTTTAGAAAATCGAGCATACTTCTAAGTTGATTCATATCTTTTACTGACACTTTTTCTGTTAAAACATCAATACCTTTGATTGTTTTAACTTTTGTTAATAACTCCTCGGTTTGTTGGTTAGACATTTTTGTTTGTAAAGACTCATTTTCTTTTTGAAGCGTTTTTAATTCTTCCAGTACAGATTCAATTTTAGGAATAAGTTTATCTTCATTTGTTTTTAACAATGATGCTGCATCAGTTAGTGTATGGAGCTTGTTTTCCATCCAATTAAACGCTTGCTCACTCGTGATTGCTTCAATTCTTCTCACACCTGCACCTATTCCACTTTCAGAAACAATTTTAAATAGGCCAATCTCAGCACTATTGCTTACATGGCAACCTCCGCATAATTCTGTACTATAATCACCAATTTGCACAACTCGTACGATATCACCATATTTTTCACCAAATAGCGCCATGGCACCCATTTCTTTTGCTTTATCGATTTCTGTATTCTCAATAATTACAGGTAGACCTGACCAAACTTTTTCGTTAACAATTTTTTCAATTATCTTTAAGTCAGCTTTTTTAGTCGCTTCAAAATGCGTGTAGTCAAAACGTAACCGATCTGGAGTTACCAACGAACCAGCCTGGTGAATATGTTCTCCCAAAACATCACGTAAAGCTTGATGAAGTAAATGAGTAGCAGTATGGTTTTTAATAATTTGCTTTCGTAAAACGTCATCAATTATAGCTGTCACTGTTTCCTTATTTTTAAGTGTTCCTTCGATTATTTCGACATAATGAATATGTTGCCCATTTGGCGCTTTTTGAACATCTGTTACTTTTGCTTTTGCTGAATCTGTATAAATCCAACCAGTATCTGCAATTTGTCCACCGCTTTCAGCATAAAATGGCGTTTCTTTTAAAATAAGCGAAACATTATCCCCTTCATTTGCTCGTTCTATTATATCATTTTCACCAATAATATAAATAACTTCAGTCGATACCTTTTGTTTCTCATAGCCAATAAAGGTGCTTTCTTCATTAATTTGGGTTAATAAATCATCTTGAACATGCATAGAAGCTGTTTGGTCTCTCGCTTCTCTTGCTCTTGTCCGTTGTTTCTCCATTTGCTGTTCAAAGCCCGCATTATCAATAGAAAAACCATATTCCTCTACGTATTCTTCTGTAAGCTCTTTTGGAAATCCGTATGTGTCATAAAGTTTAAAAACTTCTTCACCAGGAATGACTTGTTTCCCCTGAGATTTTTCTTTCTCGATGATTTCATGTAAACGTTCAAGTCCTTCGTGAAGCGTTTCATTGAATCTTTCTTCTTCAATTTGAATAATATTCGCAATATATTCCTGTTGCTCTGTCACTTCTGGATAATAAGAATTCATAATTCGTCCGACCGTGGGGACTAGTTTATACATAAATGGTTTTTCTATCCCTAAATTTTTTGCATAACGAACCGCACGTCTAATTAATCGGCGTAAAATATATCCTCTTCCTTCATTGGAGGGAAGTGCGTGATCGCCAATGGCAAAAGTGACGGTACGAATATGATCTGCAATGATTTTAAAAGCAGTATCTAGTTCTTCTTTTTCACCATATTTTACTGAGGTAAACTCTTCTGTTTTTTTGATGATTGGAATAAACAGGTCTGTATCAAAGTTAGTTTTAGCATTTTGTAAAATGGACACTAACCGTTCTAACCCCATTCCAGTATCAATGTTTTTGTTAGGAAGTGGTGTATATGTGTCATCTGGATTATGATTAAACTGTGAAAATACCAGATTCCAAACTTCTAAATAACGTTCATTTTCTCCCCCAGGGTACAATTCAGGATCATTTGGATCATTCCCATAACTTTCTCCTCGATCATAAAATATTTCGGAGTTAGGGCCACATGGACCTTCTCCAATATCCCAAAAATTTTCCTCTAAGCGAATGATCCGCGATTCAGGTAATTTTATTTCATTTACCCAAATATTATACGCCTCATCATCTTCAGGGTGAACAGTTACAGATAATAATTCCTCATCGAAACCAATCCATTTATCGCTTGTTAAAAATTCCCATGCCCAAATAATGGCTTCTTTTTTAAAATAATCACCGATCGAAAAATTACCTAACATTTCAAAAAATGTATGGTGTCTTGCTGTAAAACCAACATTTTCAATATCGTTTGTCCGAATCGCCTTTTGTGCATTAGCAATTTTCGGATTTTCAGGGATAATTGAACCATCAAAATATTTTTTTAATGTTGCAACTCCACTATTGATCCATAATAAACTTGGATCATCCTTTGGAACAAGTGAAACACTTCTTTCAATCTGATGTCCTTTTTCTTTAAAAAATTGTAAAAATAATTGTCTAACTTCTGATGAAGATAATTTCTTCATGTTATTTTACCTCCATTTTCAATATCATTTCTATAAACGAAAATATAAAACCACTAAAAGATCACTTAAACAGTTGAAGAAAACTGTGCAGTAGTGAAAATTTATAACCTAGCTACTGCGCCGTTGATTTCCGCTGCGGACAGTTGCTTTCCGCGGGCACGGCTTCAGCCTCCGAAGCAGAAAACCACTGCTTCTGAGTCTTCAGACACGTGCTTTTCCCACAGGAGTCGACTGCCCTCCGGCTCCAATCAACCATTATGATAGCAGTATCAAACAGTGCAGACCGTTTACTAGCACACCCAGCGGAGGAAATACACGGAGACTCCTGTGGGAGGAAAGGCCTCGGTGAGACTACGTAGGAGCGAAGCGACGAGGAGGCTCATCAGCCGCCCACGGAAAGCGCAGTGTATTTCCGTAGCGATGGACAATTACTATCCAAATTTACTGCACAGTTTATGGAAAAATTATTCTCAATTAATGAGTGTTGTTTATAATAGTACGCTAAACAATAAAAAAACTCCTCTCTGCACATGCAGGGACGAGATCATTTTCGCGGTACCACCCTAATTATGAATTAAAACAATTCATCGCTTGATCATGGTAACGGTTTGATACCGACGGGGATTAGCCGCACTCCAGTCTAGCTTTCCATAATATCATGTTGGAATTTATTTCAGCAAATTAAATTCCTCTCTTTAACATGAGAGATCATGTACTCTTTACCTTCAACATTTTATTTATTATTTAAAGAATCATATGTAAGTTAAAAACAGTATAAGAAACTGGTGCACAAATGTCAATTGCAATGTTGTTTATTTAGATAAATTTGTACAATAATCGCTTTTACCATCGTTATTAAGGGAACTGCGACAATCATTCCAATGATTCCACCAATTTCTGCTCCAATTAGTAATGTTAAAATAATGAAAACAGGGTGAATTTGGACACTTTTTCCCATGATATAAGGTGATAAAAAACTGTTTTCCAATGTTTGAACGATTAAAGTAGTGACAAGAACAACGATAACAAGCTTCCAAGAAGATGTCATCGCAACTGCAACGGCAGGAACTGTACCGATTATCGGGCCAAAATATGGAATCACATTCATTAATCCCATAATCACCGCAAGCACGAGCGCATATTTCAATTGAAACGTATGATAAATTACATATGTGACGAACATGATCGCCGAAGAAATGATTAATTGCCCTCGAATATACCCACCTAAACTTTCATCCATTGCTTTTAAAATCGTATCAATTCTTTGGGAATGTTTTTCCTGTACTAAATTATACAGGGAATTTTTCATTTGAGTAAAATCTTTCAAAAAATAAAACACAAGGACAGGAATAATCGTAATCGTAATAATAAAATCAAATAGATTTGCTGCACGCTCTAATATATTTTCTATTTGTTTTTCAACAGATAATTCGATTCGGGAAATTAATTCATCCATTTTATCATGAACGATTTCTGGCAAAAAAGAGGTCGAGTCATAAATCGAATAAATAATATTTTCATATAAAATCATTGATTCCGGAAGCTGCTCACTTAAATCTTGTAATTGTTGTACGAAAACAGGAAAGCTTTTATAAAAAAGAATTGTCATTAATGAAAAGAAAAGTAAATAAATAATAATGACAGCAAATCCTTTACTAATATTAAATTGATTTAATTTTAAGACAACAGGATGTAGTAAATAACTGATAAATGCAGCGATAATAAACGGTGTTAAAATTTTACCTATCACAACAAAAAGAGTTTTATAAACAGGATAGAGTTTTATGAGAAGATAAATAACTAAAACAATCAATATGATGGAAACGCAAATGTAGATTATTTTCTTCAAATTCATTGCCCTTCCTCCCTCGCACTTCTTTATTGTTTGTAACGAGGGAGGTTATATACACCAATTACATAAAATCATACGGAGATAAACGATCAGATTCTTCTGTATCTGACAGTGTTTTTTCTTGTTCACTATCAGAAAAACCAACCAATTTTTGCTGCAATTGCTCTTTCAATGTTGTGTAGCGTTTATTGGTATCTAATGTTTCAATTCCTTGGATAAATGCATTTATTTCTCCACACATGATTAGAGATTGCTTACTTCTAGTAATTGCGGTATAAAGTAAGTTTTTCCGCAACATTCTACGATACGTTGAAACAACCGGCAAAATGACGATAGGAAATTCACTTCCTTGCGATTTGTGTATTGAAATACAATAAGCATGCATAAAATTTAAATAATTCGCACGTGTATATAACACTTCATTGTCTTCAAAGGCAATTAAAATTTGCTCCTGTTTTTCTGCATTTTCTTTTGCCGTAAATATTTGCTTAATTTCCCCAATATCTCCGTTATATACCCCATCTTCCGGCTGATTTACTAACTGAATTACTCGATCACCAACCCGGTACGTTGCATCATTAATGAATCGTTCTCTTTTATTCTTCGCTTTCGGATTCACTAACGACTGAATTTGTTTATTAATCGCGTCGATTCCCGCTTCCGTACGATACATTGGTGCAAGAATTTGAATATCGTTTACAGATATCCCTTTATCAATAGCACGTTTAAAAACTTTTGTAACAACCTCGATTATTTGATGCATTTTACATGGAATAAAACTAAAATCTTTATCTTTTACTAAATCTGCTGGTGTACAATTATCGTTCTTAATTAAATGTGCCAACTGAATAATTTTTGAACCTTCCTTTTGGCGGTACACTTCATTTAGTTTAATTAATGGTATTCGTTCACTACTTAACAGGTCAGCCAATACTTGGCCAGGCCCAACAGAGGGCAGCTGATCTTCATCGCCAACCAATAACACTTGCATATCATCAGGGATAGCTTTAAATAAATGATTGGCAAGCCAAGTATCTACCATCGAAAATTCATCAATGATTAAAAATTTCCCTGTTAATTTTTCATATTCGTTTTTTTCAAAATTATGATGACCATCCCAACCTAAAAGCCGATGGATCGTCATTGCTTTTATTCCAGTAGATTCCTCTAGTCGTTTAGCAGCTCGACCGGTAGGGGCAGTTAAAATAAAGGGATAGTCAGCAGATTTATCATAATCATGACGATTTAAAGATAAATCATAGATATCAGCGTACACTTTTAAAATCCCTTTAATAACAGTTGTCTTACCTGTACCCGGTCCACCAGTTAAGATCATTAACTTCGAATGAATGGCTTGTTTTATTGCCGAAAATTGTTCATCTCCGTAACTTAAAGACTCCTCTTCTTCTATTTCACCAATCAACTTCATCAGTTCAGCATCTGTCGTTTTCGTTTCAATTTCTTTTTCCATAATCCTTTTAATATGTGAACTAAATTGTTCCTCAGCATAAAAAAGACTAGGTAAGTAAACCTGATTATCTTTCATAATTATTTTTTTCTCTGTTTCAAGAACATCAAGTAGTTGCAACAACTTTTCATCCGTTAAATCATTAACTTTTAATATATTTTGCATACTCTTTAAGCATTCTTCTACAGGCAAATATACATGTCCATCCAAGATACTCATTTGAAGAGCATAGATACAACTCGCACGAATTCTATTTTCATCTTTCTTAGAAATTCCATTTATGCTTGCAATTTTATCCGCCGTAATAAAGCCGAACCCTTCAATATCAAAGACAAATTGATACGGATTTTCTTTTAGTAATACTAGCGTTTCTTCTTTATACATTTTATATAATGTTTGCGACATTTTAAGACTGATACCATAGCGAGTCAATTGTACGGCAATTTGCTCAAACCCTTGATTATCTTGCAGTGTACTTATTACCGTTTGTATCGTCTTCTTTTTCATATTTGGAATAGATGATAACACATTCGGGTCTTCTAATATTTTTTGTATGGCATTCTCCCCTAATTTTTCTACGATGGTTTCTGCGGTTCGTTTCCCTATCCCATAAAATAAATCGCTAGACAAATAGGCGACAACTGCTTCTTTAGTTTCTGGAACGAAGGTTTGATATGCAGTTATATTATATTGCACCCCAAACTTTGGATGTGTATCAAGTTTCCCGAAAAACTGATAGACAACTCCCGGCTGCAAATTACTAAAGTATCCTTTACCCACAATGTCTTTTTCGATATACGTTTCGTTTGTATCGTGGATTTTTATCTTTGCAATGGAGAAATGTTCTTCCGTATTCTCGAAAATTGTAAACATAATTTCTCCCTTTATATAGCCGCGCTCATTCATATGATCTGTTTCCATTCACTAAGCCCCCGCTATCTATCTGTCTTTTCTAAAAGAGTTCGCTTTGCCTTCATTGCAAGTAAGTGATTTGGCTCCAAATCTAATACTTTATTCATATACGATAAAGCAACGTCATGTTCGTTTTGTTGTACTGCAATGATTCCTAAGTTGTATAAAGCGTCCGCATGTGTGTTATCTATTGTAATTACTTCATCTAAGATTATTTTAGCTTCTTTAAGATAATTCGTTTGCGCTAAAACTAAGCCGTATTGAAATTTAATTTCTGCATCTGTACTTAACTCGGCCGCTCTTTGTAAAAAAGGTATGGCAAGTATTAAATCTTTTCTCTTTACATGAATCATACCAAGTAAATAAAAAACTTCACTATCCTCGATTCCAAGCTTTAAAGAATGTTGGAACATTTTTTCTGATTCAGTTAACATATTTTGCCCATAATAAAGCTTACCAAGACCGACAAAGGCAGTTGCAGACTTTTCATCTAGCTCGATTGCTTTTAAATAAAATCTTTCTGCTTTATCATATTGTTGCATTAATTCTAAGACGTTACCAAAATTTATATAACCAATTGGGTCTTCTGGATTTTCGTCAATTATTTCAATAAATAATTTAGCTGCTTCCTCTAATTTATTTTCTTTCATTAAGTTAATTGCTTGCTTTTGTTTATTCAACATCTATACTCCTGACTCTTACATGCTAAAAGACTATCTTAAGCGACAGCCTTAACATAGTCTTTAGCCAACATACTGTAGTTGTTTTTCATTTTTAAAAACTTCTTCAATCGTCCCGCCACCAAGACATACTTCATCTTGATAAAATACAACAGCTTGCCCCGGTGTAACAGCTCTCTCATCATGTTCAAACTCAACAAGTACTCGGTCTTCATCAAGTTTTGTAACATAAACTTGACTGTCTTTTTGTCGATATCTAAATTTAGCAGTACAAGAAAATGAGCTTTCTACCTCATTGATCCAATTTAAGCCTGAAGCAATAAGGGCATCCGAATATAAATATTGATTAGAATCGCCTTGTTCAACATATAAAATATTTTCTTTTATATTTTTACCAACGACAAACCAAGGTTCACCTTCTCCACCAATACCAAGTCCATGGCGTTGACCAATTGTATAGTACATCAATCCGTCATGTCTTCCTTTTACTTCGCCTTGTAATGTCTTCATTTCTCCAGGTTGCGCAGGTAAATATTCACTTAAAAACTCTTTGAAATTACGTTCTCCAATAAAGCAAATACCTGTACTATCTTTTTTCGTTGCCGTCGCGAGGTTATGTTTTTCGGCAATTTTTCTTACGTCTTTTTTCTCTAAATGACCGAGTGGGAATAACACTTTTGCTAAAACATCTGCTGATAATTGATTTAGAAAATACGTTTGGTCTTTACTTGTATCAACACCACGTAATAATTCAGTCTTTCCATTCACTGTCCGTACTTGTGCGTAATGACCAGTAGCTACGTACTCTGCTCCAATCGAAAGGGCATAGTCCATAAACGCCTTAAATTTTATTTCCTTGTTGCACATTACATCCGGGTTTGGAGTTCTTCCAGATCGGTATTCATCAAGAAAATAAGTAAACACTTTATCCCAATACTCTTTTTCAAAATTCACAGAGTAATATGGAATATCAATTTGATTACAAACCCGGATCACGTCTTCATAATCTTGTGTCGCGGTACATACACCAAATTCATCGGTATCATCCCAATTTTTCATAAATACACCGATCACTTCATATCCTTGTTCTTTTAATAAAAGGGCTGCTACAGAAGAATCAACTCCACCACTCATTCCGATGACAACCCGTGTTTTTTCTGTCATACTAATCCTCTTTCCTTATTCTGTTAGTCTTTTCACTACTTTTGCGACATTAGTTGCCGCTTCTTTGACATTTTCTATTGTATTTGCCGAACCAAAACTAAAACGAACTGAATTATACATACGGTCACTTCGACTACCAAACATTGCTTTTAAAACATGAGAAGGCTCGAGGGAACCAGCTGTACAAGCACTTCCACTAGATGCCGCTATCCCTTCTAAATCAAAGTTTGTTAAAAGTACATCCACTTTTGTTCCAGGAAAGCTGACATTTACAATCGTTGGAATTGCTATGTCAGTATCTCCGTTTACTTCAAATTCAATCTCTGCTTCGCTTAACGTATCTAAAAAAATACGTTTATATGAAAGATATTTGTCAAAATTATTTTGTTTATTTTCCATTGCCAATTTTGCTGCGGTGTAGTAACCAACCGCTCCGATTAAATTTTCTGTTCCTGGTCGTTTTGCTTTTTCTTGCAATCCACCATATTGCAGT
>NZ_JBPPZG010000102.1:0-14403 GCF_051918545.1 Pseudogracilibacillus amylolyticus (SeqCode)
GATATGAAAGAGGAAATGCATGAAATGAAAACGGAAATGAACCAACGTTTTGATACCGTTGATTCAAGATTGAAAAACTTGGAAGACAAATCCGATGCCGTATACGAGCAAGTGGTTAAAAACGCCGAAGACATCACTGTATTAAAAGAAAGTCAAAAAATAATTGGAAATGCAGTCAATCAAATAGCTACTATACAACAACGTCAAGAGGATACAATTAACCTTCTTGCAAGGCGTTCCCTCGATCAAGAGGCGGAAATTAAAAGAATAAAATAAAGTATCACGGTTATTGATTAAATCGTGATTATTTTTTAAATATCTTTATAGGCAAATTTTACCGGGCATAAAGATATATAAGATAAATAATGATATTCATGCATGTATGCCATTTAATATAAATTACATTATCAAATACATAAGGGGGCATTTTTATGTGGGGTTTTTTAGGAGTAGTAGGATTTATTGTATTCATTATCTTTGGAATTATGTGGATCATTTCATTGGTCAAGAAAAACGGTAAAGCGATACGTAATATACTTATTTCCGTTGCGGGCTTTGTAGTTATGATAATAGCTTCCGTGGTAGGCATTGGGAATGTCGTTAATGAAGTTTTAAACGAAGTAGACGAGCCAATACAGGTGGAGGAAAAAGACATAGAATCCAATGATGAAGAAGGTAATAATGAAGATGCCAGTAAAGAAGAAGAAATAGAAGAAGCTGAAATAGAAGAAAATGATGATGTGCCAAGGGAATATAAAGCAGCGTTAAATAAAGCGGAATCATATGCTAATACTTTGCACATGTCAAAAGCAGGCATTTATGATCAATTAGTTTCAGAACACGGGGAAAACTTCCCTGAAGAAGCTGCTGAATATGCCATGGATAATATTGAGGTTGACTGGAAAGAAAATGCTTTGAAAAAGGCGGAATCATATGCAGAGACAATGGATATGTCAGATGACGCCATCTATGACCAATTGGTTTCGGAATACGGGGAACAATTTACTGAAGAAGAAGCGCAATACGCTATTGAAAATTTAGACTAAAAAATAGGTGTGCATTAAATTGTACACCTTTTATGTTACCCTTAAATAGAACATACATATCTAAAATGGTGGTGAAGCGATGAATTAGATGAATTTTAGATATGGTCTTAATAATAGGATTAGATTTAGACAAGGAACGGTTTTACACATTAGCATTTTCGGGGATGTGGTCTGGCGAACTAATTGCATTAAAAAAAATCAGACTTATATTTTGAAAACATAACTATTAGAATTAGTAAAAATTTAATTTCAGCTCAATACAATTATTGTGCAAAGGTTTATTTTATGACATAAATAGGGTATAATCTATTTAGAAGATCATAAGATAATAAAAGACCGCCCATGCTGGATACATGGATGTTCAAACGTGTAATAGCCCTTCAAAGGGGCGACTCGCGTGTTTAGTAGAAAATAATCACCTCACATGCTCATCAGGCTTTGGGTGATTATTTTCTTGTTTCTGACAGTATGGACACGACTAATACTCCAAAAGAGAGCATCACAATCAATGACTCAAAAACTGTCATAAGGCATCACCTCCTTTCCTTTAAAAGCAAGGAAAAAAGTGCGCCACCACCCATGAAAGCCCTATCACACTGGTTAAAGCATACCGTACAGGAACTTTTGTTTCTATTAAAAATAAAACTATCATTAAAAAGCGAGGTCTGCAACTACTGCAAACCTCGCTTTATTCTTTCATATTTAATTCGAAATCGACTTACATCATTCCCGGCATTCCGCCGCCCATGCCGCCCATGTCAGGCATTCCGCCACCTGCGTTTTCTTCAGGTAGGTCTGCAACTACTGCTTCTGTTGTTAGGAACATAGCTGCAACAGATGCTGCGTGTTGTAATGCAGAACGTGTAACTTTTGTTGGATCAACGATACCTGCGTCAATCATATTTACCCATTCGCCTTTTGCAGCGTCAAATCCAATACCTACTTCTTCACCTTTTAGACGTTCAACAACAATTGAACCTTCAAGGCCTGCGTTTTCAGCAATTTGACGAACTGGCTCTTCTAATGCACGTAGTACAATGTTTGCACCAGTTGCTTCATCATCTTCAAGTTTTAATTCTGCAACTTTGTTGTAAACGTTAATTAGTGCAGTACCTCCACCTGATACGATTCCTTCTTCAACTGCTGCACGAGTTGAGTTAAGTGCGTCTTCCATACGTAGTTTACGCTCTTTTAGTTCAGTTTCAGTAGCTGCTCCTACTTTAACAACAGCAACTCCGCCTGAAAGTTTTGCTAGACGCTCTTGTAATTTTTCCTTATCGAATTCAGAAGTTGACTCTTCTGCCTCTGCACGGATTTGGTTAACTCGCGCAGAAATAGCGTCAGGGCTTCCAGCTCCTTCAACGATTGTTGTGTTTTCTTTAGAAACGACAACTTTCGCTGCACGTCCAAGTTGTGTAATTTCTGTTGATTTTAGATCTAATCCTAAATCTTCTGTAATTACTTCTCCGCCTGTTAGAATTGCAATATCTTCTAACATTGCTTTACGACGGTCACCAAATCCAGGTGCCTTAACAGCTACTGCATTAAATGTACCACGTAATTTGTTTACAACTAATGTTGCAAGTGCTTCACCTTCAACATCTTCCGCAATGATTAAGATTGATTTACCCTCTTGAACAACTGCTTCAAGAACTGGTAAAACTTCTTGGATATTAGAAATCTTTTTATCTGTAATTAAAATGTATGGGTCTTCTAAAACTGCTTCCATTTTGTCTTGGTCTGTAACCATATATGGAGAAGCATATCCACGATCAAATTCCATACCTTCAACTACTTCTAGCTCAGTTGAGAATCCTTTTGATTCTTCAATTGTGATAACTCCATCATTTCCAACGCGCTCCATTGCTTCAGCAATTAGTTGTCCAACTTCTTCATCACCGGAAGAAATAGCTGCAACTTGCGCGATCGATTCCTTATCTTCGATGTTGTTAGAAATACCTTTTAGTCCTTCCACTGCCGTATCAACAGCTTTTTCAATCCCACGACGAATACCTACTGGATTTGCACCTGCAGTAACGTTTTTAAGTCCTTCTCGGATCATTGCTTGTGCTAATACAGTTGCAGTTGTTGTACCATCACCAGCTACATCGTTTGTCTTGGAAGCAACTTCTGATACAAGTTGTGCACCCATATTTTCAAATGCATCTTCTAATTCAATTTCTTTAGCAATTGTTACACCATCATTTGTAATGAGTGGTGAACCGAACTTTTTATCAAGAACAACATTACGTCCTTTAGGTCCTAATGTTACTTTAACAGCATTTGCTAATGTATCAACCCCATTTAGTAGGGATTTACGAGCTTCTTCACTAAATTTAATTTCTTTAGCCATAACTTAATAGTACCTCCTTAAAATATTTATATCTTTATGTTTGTGATAACATGTTACTAAGTATGTTTCAAATCGTTTTTATTCAACGATTGCCAAAATGTCGCTTTCACGTAAGATTAAGTATTCTTTACCTTCGTACTTCACTTCAGTACCTGCAAATTTAGAGAAAATAATATGATCATTTTCCTTTACTTCTAGTGCAACTTTTTTACCGTCAACAATTGCACCTGAACCTACCGCAACCACTTTACCTTCTTGTGGTTTTTCTTGTGCAGAGTCTGGCAGTACGATACCGCTCGCAGTTTTTTCCTCCTGCTCAACAAGTTCGATCACTACACGATCTCCTAATGGTTTAATCATGTAAAGAAACCCTCCTTAGACTGTATAATTATATTTTTTCTCATTGTTAGCACTCAAGACCGCCGAGTGCTAACACCAATTATTATAATAAATAATTCTAAATTAAAATGCAAGTGTTTTCTACTTTATTATTTTTATAATATTAGAAAACTCATACTCTCGCCAAGCTTTGGTGAGAGTATGAGTTACACTTACGAGTGATTGATGTGCTGGTACTAGCGTCTAAGACAGATCTTTACGGTGGGACGAACGAAAAAGCAAATGCTCTTCGATAGAACGAGTAAACGCAGTCCCAGGAGACCTGAGCTTTTAGCCAGTGAGCGAGTCAAGAAAGTTTTATGCTTTCCTATCTGCTTAAGAATACCACAGTGATCAACACCGTGGTAGAGCAAAAATTTTATACTTTCTTATCTTTAAAAAAAGAGGGGATTCCTTTTATCCCTCTCAAAATAGTAAATTTCATTGTGAAAATGTCATTTTTTTATCTCTTATCGCTTCGATAAAGCAATTTGTCTGTACCTCTAAACGGTGCCTTATTTCTTGGTCAATGATTGGAACTTCATACTCTTGGTTTATTTGACTGTCTAAAATGTAAACTCCTCTCAATGGATTGCCTTTTAATATAGCAATTAGTGGCTTCAATGTATATTCTATCGCCAATAAATGAGCTGGACTTCCCCCTGTCATGATTGGAAACACAGGTTTTGATTGAAATAAATCTTGTGGCATAATATCTAATAAGGCTTTTAATACACCTGTATAAGAAGCTTTATAAACAGGGGAAGCAACAATAACTCCTTCAGCCTGCTGGATCTGCTGCGCTATATCTGTAATCACTTTACTAGTATAATTTCCATAAAATAAATCTTCTAATGGGACATCTTGAACTGATATATGACTTACTTGAAAACTTTCTTTTTCAAGCTTAGTTCCCAAATATGTTAACACTTTACTAGATCTAGAAGATATTGAAGGACTTCCAGATATTAAGACAATATTTCGCATAATTCTATCCTTTCCCAAAAAGTTTTTATGTCGTACCCGGTGCACTATACTGATTTATAGGCTTTCTTAAACCTAAATGACTTCTCAACGTTTCTCCAGAATAATCTTTTCTGAACAGTCCCCGTTCTTGTAAAATAGGGACAACTAAGTTAACAAAATCTTGCAAGTCTCTTGGCATCAATGGAAATTGGATCATAAATCCATCTGTTGCTTTTTCAACAAACCATTTTTCCATTTCATCGGCTATTTGGGTAGGTGTTCCGATAAATGTATCTTTTTTCGCTGCTCCAAAAAACCTCGTATATAAGTCTCCCACTTTTAAATTTTCTTGTTCGATTATCTGCATCATTTCATTAAAATTACTTTGAATGCTGTTTACCTTAGGAAAACTTACCTCTTTTGCTGGAGTATCTAATGCGTATTTGGAAAAGTCTATATTCCCCATATAACCGGAAACAAATTTCAAACTTTCGTATGGATCCGTTAATTGTAGTAATTCTTCATATTTTTCATTCGCAATTGATTCAGTCTCTCCCACAATTGGAGAGATACCATGAAAAATTAATAATTCTTCTTCTGTACGATTGAAATTCTTAAGCCATGACTTCAACTTTTTGTAATACCGCTTCGATTCCTCTATATTATCCCATCTTGTAAAAATAACCTCTGCTGTTCGTGCAGCAAGTCGTTGACCAGGAACAGAGGCACCAGCTTGAATAATGACAGGCTGCCCTTGAATCGATCTTGCAATATTTAATGGTCCCTTAACGGAAAAATGATCACCTTTAAATTTTAATTCATGCACTTTTTCTCTGTCATAAAATTGACCAGTTTCTTTATCATAGATAAAGGCATCGTCCTCCCAAGAGTCCCATAACCCTTTAACAATATCTACAAATTCTTCCGCCCGCTCATAACGATGATCATGCTCCCAATGCTTATTACGACTAAAGTTTAGCGCTGTTTCACCTGTGGCATCTGCGGTAGTAACAACATTCCAAGCTGCCCGGCCATTACTGACATGATCAACTGAAGCAAACTGACGGGCTAACACGAACGGCTCACTGTATGTGGTAGATGCTGTAGCTCCCACACCAATCTTTTCTGTTGCTTGAGCCAATGCTGTTATTTGTACAATTGGATCCAAACGATTTAATATTTGTGGATGAGATTCATGATTGATAGCTAAACTATCTGCCGCAAACACAAAGTCAAATTTTCCTTTTTCGGCTATTTGTGCCTGTTTTATCAGTGACTTAATATCAATACTTGCATTCGATTTAGCTAAAGGATGACGCCAAGAGGAAACATGCATCCCCGTTCCTACTAAATAAGCTGCCAACTTCATTTCTCTAGAAATCAACCGAACTCCTCCTTACTTATTTGAATACGTTTCTTTGTATGTGGCTAACTCCTCCAAAGTAATAAAGGTAGGAAGATAATTTCCGTTATATGTTTCTTCAATAAATTCCTTCGTTTCATCAGTCTGATAAATCGATACGAGTTTTTGAAGTTTTTCATCATCTTTGTTTTCCTTTTTCGCAGCGATAATATTGATATACGGCTTTGCTGTTGCATTTTCATGGAATATTGAATCTTTTAACGTTAACCCTGCATCCACAGCTATTCCGTTTCCTATTACTGAAACACCTGTATCTTCCATCGCACGAGGTGTTGTAAAGCTGTCTATTGGAATGATTTCAAGGTTTTTTGGATTATCTTTAATTTTATCTTCTCCACCAAGACCATCAAAGTCATCAATAACTGTAATAAGCCCCGCTTCTTGCAGGAGTATCAGAGCGCGCCCCCAATTAGATTGATCATTAGGAATGGCAATTTGAGAACCATCCGGAATCTCATCAACTGAATCATATTTACTGGAGTAAATACCTAGTGGAGCAATAATTGTTGTACCGATAGGAACGATGTCACTTTTTGTTTTATCATTATAAGTGTCTAAATAGGCTACATGTTGAAAAGCGTTCACATCAATTTCTCCATCATTCAAAGCATCATTTGGATCATAAGCTGATGAAAACTGCACAAGTTCAAGCTCTAATCCTTCTTCTTTAGCCCTTTCTTTCATATATTCCCAAGTTTTCATCTCGGAGCTTCTAATCCCTACTTTAATCGGCTCTTGATCCGTTCCAGCTGTATCTGAAGAACAACCGACGGCTACTAGCATAACGAATAATAACACGGCAATAATGAAGCGATTTTTCAGCATCCATATTCTCCTTTCTCATTAGGAAACACGTCTAATTTTACGTTCGAGTGTATTTCCGATACTTTGAATGATTTGTACGAGTAGGACGAGAAGGACAACAGTAACCAAAATTGTTAACGTATCGAAACGTTGATACCCATACGTAATCGCAACATCACCAAGTCCTCCTCCACCAACTGCTCCTGCCATGGCAGTCGCCCCGATTAAACTTATCGTTACGGTCGTAACACTCAATACTAAAGAAGCAAATGCTTCTGGCAATAAAAATTTACGAATAATTTGAAACGGTGTGGCTCCCATTGCTTTGGCAGCTTCAATTATCCCTGCGTCAACTTCCAACATTGAATTTTCTACTAGTCTTGAAAAATAGGGTCCAATATGAAGTACAAGTGGGACAATAGCAGCCGATGTACCAATAGATGTTCCTACGATTAGTCTAGTAAATGGGATAATCGCAACTAGCAGTATAATAAAAGGAATGGAACGTAACACGTTAACAACCGGGTTTAATATAGAAAAAACATATTTGTTTTCTAAAATATGCCCTTTTCGCGTAACAACGAGTGTGATCCCAAGCACAACCCCGATAATGCTTCCAAAGGCTAAAGCAACACTAACCATGTACAACGTTTCCCATAATGCGTTCAGAATAATATCCGTCCCGACTTCCACTTGCAACTACCTCCTTAATTGGTACCTTTTGTTTTTCCAAATAGTAGATTCCGCGCTCAATTTCTTCATTTGGCCCAATGAATTCAACGATTAAATTACCAAACGATTTAGTCTGTAACTCTGTAATATTGCCAAATAAAATATTTACTTCCATATTAAATCGTTTAGCCAATTGAGAAATGATCGGTTTTCCGGAGCTAGATCCTAAAAATTTTAAATTAAAGACCCGACCTTTATAGTCGCTATCCTGAAGCAAGTTATAAACCGTCTTCGGTACTTCATCACGAACGATAGATTTTACAAAGTTACGAGTCGTCTCTGTTTGGGGATTTGTAAACACATCAAATATATTTCCTGTTTCAATTATCCGCCCTTCTTCCATCACCGCCACACGATTACATATCTCTTTAATAACTTCCATCTCATGAGTAATCAGCAAGATCGTAATATTATATTCTTCGTTTATTTTCTTTAATAAATTTAAAATAGAAACAGTCGTTTGTGGATCTAACGCAGAGGTTGCCTCATCACATAAAAGAATCGATGGTTTTGTAACTAGTGCACGGGCGATCCCAACACGTTGTTTCTGACCTCCAGACAATTCATCAGGATAACTATCCGCTTTATCAGCTAAACCAACAAATTCGAGTGTTTCTAATGCCCGTTTCTTTATTTCATCCTTACTGACTTTGCTAAGTTCTAACGGAATGGCTACATTTTCAAATACCGTTTTAGAATGTAATAAATGAAAGTGTTGAAAGATCATGCCAATTCTTTTTTGTGACTCTCTTATTTCTTTTTTTCGTAATTGACTTAAGTCTTTTCCTTCCACAAAAATTTGGCCACTTGTTGGTCTTTCCAGTAAGTTTACTGTGCGCAGTAATGTACTTTTCCCGGCTCCACTATAACCAATTACTCCAAAAATGTCCCCTTTACGAATGGTTAAATGAATGTTTTTTAACGCCTCGACATTCACTGATTTACTCGCAAATATTTTTGATACATTTTGAAACTGGATCACTTTCCACCCTCCTTTCCTTAAAATGCTGGAACAACTGCTCCTTCATATTCTTTTTCAATAAATTCCCTTACTTTTTCTGAAGTTAGAGCTTTTGCGAGCTTTTGAATTGCTTCATTATCTTTATTGTCAGGTCGGGATACTAAAATATTAACGTACGGTGACTCACTATCTTCTATAATGAGAGCATCTTCTAGTGGAATGAAGCCTCCTTCTAGTGCATAGTTTGTGTTAATTGCTGAAGCTTCCACATCGTCTAGTGAATGAACTAATAACGCAGAGTCTACCGCAATAAATTCGATATTTTTTTCATTTTTAGTAATATCTTTTAATAAATAATCACCATCTTTCGTTTCGTCAAGCTCAATGACTCCATTTGCAGCAAAAAGTTCAAGAGCTCGTGAAAAGTTAACCGGATCTTTTGGAATAGCTACTTGAGCGTTATTCGATAATTGCTCAATAGAGTCAATTTCCTTTGAGTACACACCAAATGGTTCAATATGGACTCCCGTAACGTTTACTAAATCTAATCCACTATCTTCGTTTACTTGCTCTAAATAAGGAGTATGCTGAAAAAAGTTAGCATCAAACTGTCCGTCAGCTGTTTGTTGATTTGTTTGAATTCCGTCTGAAGTAATTGACAGATCTAATTTTATCCCTGCTTTTTTCAGATCTTCTGCTAAAAATTCCAAAATTTCTGCATGTGGAATGGAAGAAGCACTAATTTTTAAAGTAACCTCCTCGTTCTCCAATGATGATTCCGAAGAAGATTTTTTCGCGCCGCAACCAACCAATAAAAACAGTCCCACTAATAAGATAAAACCTGCTAAAAAATTCTTTCTCATTTTTTAATTTTCCCCTTATCCAGTTTAATTGAATAACATTGAATGACATTACCATGCTTTATATAATCCTTCGCCGGTTCCCTTACAAATCCGTACTTTATATATAGTTTTATCGCTTGTGACATGAGCTCCGTGCTGTGCAAGAATACAGCTTGCGCATTTTGTTTTTTAGCGTAACAAATTGCTTTATCCAATAATTTACGAGCGGTACCTTCTCCCCTGCCACGCGGATGAACTGCCAAAAATCGAATAATTGGGGCATCAATCTCTAAATCTGATACTTGGTAAGCTTCTTTTGCAGAACGAAAGAGTTGCATCGTTCCCACAATGTCATCCTTATATTTTGCGATATATAATCGATCAATTTTTTCATTATCTACAGAAGCCGTTAGTTCTTCCATATATCGCTCCCAACGATCTTGTTCAAATTTCTCTTCATACTCCTGATAACTTTCAATGAGTAACTGTCGCACTAACTCTAGTTCCGATAATTTCATTTGTCTGATTAAAATTTGATCCGTAAGATTGGTTATAATTCTTCACCTCTTCCATTAATCCCATTTGTTTACTTGGTTTTATGTGAAAAAAATAATTTAATCATTTTTTACAGTGTATCTGTTTTCTTTAAAAGATAATTTTAAATGTTCTCTTAATGTCGTCGATTCTTGATTTGGGTTATAATATCCTGCCTTTTTTAATATTGGCAAAATATTGTCTAAAAAATTCCTATACGCCTTTCCAAATACAGGCATTGTTAAAATGAAACCATCGGCCGCTTTATGATCTATCCATTTAATCATTTTATTGGCAACCTCCTCATATGTTCCAAAAAAAGAACCTTTTGGGGTAGCTACCCTAAGCGCCACCTCTCTTAATGTCAACCTATCTTCCCTTGCAAATTGTTTGATATGATCGGTTGCGGATTGAAAACTGTTTTTCCCTACATCACCAATATCTGGAAACTTTTCATCTAATGGATGTTTGGAAAAATCATAGTGGTCAAAATAACGCCCTAAATAATGTAAAGCTTCTTCGATGGAAATGAGATTCATTAATTGGGTATAATTTTGTTCCGCTTCCTCTTCATTTTCCCCTATAATTGGTGAAAGACTTGGAAAGATAAGTATGTCATCTGGACTTCTTCCATGCTGTATTGCCTTTTGCTTTACTTCTTCATAAAAAGCTGTTGCTTGTTCCAAGGTAACATGATTGGTAAAAATAACATCCGCTTTTTTTGCAGCAAAGTCCTTGCCCGCCTCGGACGCTCCTGCTTGAAAAATAACTGGTTGCCCTTGGGTTGATCGTTCAATATTTAATGGCCCTTTAACCGAAAAGAATTCCCCTTCATGATTTAATTCGTGCATTTGATCCCGATTAAAAAACTTTCCGGTTTTTCTCTCTCTAACAAAAGCATCGTCTTCCCAGGAGTCCCATAACCCTTGCACGACTTCTAAGTGTTCTTCTGCTTTTTGATAACGTACAGCATGTTCGGGATGAACTCCTTTATTGTAATTACTTGCACTTCCCTCTAATGGGATGTAACAACATTCCAACCCGCACGACCCCCGCTTAATTTATCTAACGATGCAAACTGCCTGGCGACTGTGAAGGGTTCACTATATGAAGTTGATAATGTGCCTACCAATCCGATTCTAGAAGTAGCTGTTGCCAATGCGGAAAGTAAAGTTAATGGTTCAAAACGATTGAGAAAATGCGGGATTGATTTCTCATTAATATATAATCCATCAGCAACAAATACAAAAGATAGTCCCGCTTCTTCGGCAGTCTGTGCTAAAGCAATATAATGTTCAATATTAATGCTAGCATCTTTGGGAACATCCGGACTTTTCCAGGCATTCATATGAGAACCAGGACCATTAATCATTAACCCTAATGGTATATTTTTTGTCAATTAAATACCTTCTTTCTCGAATATTCATTTTCAGGTCCAAGAAGTTCAAACGACCTTCTTCTTTCTATTTCATTTTGTAAAGGCGTATGCAATATAAATTCATCAATTTCATACGTTTGGTGAAGCCTATCTAGCTTTTGCTTTATTTTTTCAGCCGTTCCTGTAAAAACCGTAACGTCCTTTTCTGTAACTTCAAACGCCACAGTATTTTGATTTTCAAGAGTTTGAATTTGATCAATTGATTGAACGGTTAAACTTCTACCGTCCTTAAAATTTATTTGATATAATTTAATATCTTTTGCTAATTCCACAGCTTCTTCATCTGTCTCTGCTGCCAGCACGGAAACTGCTGTAATAAATTTGCCGTTTGGAAACAGAGTACGGTATGTGTTAGAGGATTCTTTGAGAATTTCTTCACTGCTATTTATAAAATGTGCAAATACGAAATGGGTTTCAAGAGTTGCCGCCATCTTTGCACTATTTTCACTTGCTCCAAGTAAAAATATTTCTGGCTTTACCAAAGGCTGGGGCATTGCTTTTATACCGGTTAAGGGATGGTTATTAGGAATATTATCATCGATGAGTTGTTTTAAAAAAGTAAGGCGTTCATTGAAATCCGTTCCATCATTCATCGTTCCGAATTGTAGTGCTTTTGTGGATAAATCTAATCCTCCTGGAGCTTTACCTACTCCTAGATCCACTCTTCCTGAAGCTAATGAAGATAATACATGAAAGTTTTCAGCCACCTTATAAGGGCTATAGTGTTGGAGCATAACCCCTCCTGAGCCGATCTTTATTTTCTTTGTATGAGCTAGCAGATGAGCCATTAAGATCTCGGGAGAAGTTCCCGCAACATTTTCCATATGATGATGTTCGGACACCCAAAATCTTTTATATCCCCACTGTTCTGCAGCCTTTGCGAGTAATACGGTACTGTTAAAAGCATCAATTGCAGATCTACCTGAAAAAATTGGACTTTGATCTAAAATACTGAGCTGATAACTCATTTTTTTCATCTTCCTATCTCAATTATTATTTTACACATCAAAATACTTGGAATTAGATTTAAAAATATATTATCCTATAATTTGGATAATGTCAATCTGTTTTTGAATATTTTTTTCTTTTGTTATAAATAAACAGAGGGAAAAGAACTTTGCCATTCTTCACTCTCTGTCAATTAATTATCAAAAAAATATTATTGAAAAACATTTCTCCACTCGGATTTTTTAGCGAGCATTTTTCGCGCATTTTCTTTTGCACCTTCTAAGCTATGGCTCGCTGCCCAACCACATTGCACTTCATTGCATGCAAGGACTTCCGTAGCTTTTAGTACATCTTCCAATACTTTTTCCACTAAATTTAAAATATCTTCATAATCATCATGGTTAATCACGGATAAATAATAACCTGTTTGGCATCCCATTGGACTAATATCTACAATTTTATCTGAATAATTTCTACTAATTTCCGCCATTAAATGTTCCAGTGAATGTATAGCCGGCATTTCCATATGCTCTTGATTTGGTTGAGTAAAACGAAGATCATATTTATAAATTTCATCCCCATTAATTCCCTTATTCACTCCGGCTAAGCGTATATAAGGAGCTTTTACTTTTGTATGATCCAGGTTGAAACTCTCCACATTTAATTTCTTCACGTCGCTCATTAACATCATCCTCCTAATAATTTTATCTCGTTCTTTTGCAATGTATTAATCCCATTAATTTACTTGGTTTATAAAATATATCACTTAAATTTACATAAGGCAATGATCTTTTTCGAATAATACTTTGGAATGGGTTGAAAGTCATATTCCCTCATTAATATTAACTGTATTCACTTTATGGTATGATACATAATGTAAAATTCAATTACAAGGGAGTTTTTTATTTGTTTCCGAAAAGATATTGGTTTGTCTTTTTAATATACGTATTAATGTTAATAATGACAGCAGTTGTTCCGGTTATTTTATTTTTTGGATTCGGAATTGATCCACTTGATGCTGCACTTTATTCCAATGTAGTCGGCTTTATCATTGGGTCAATTTTGGTCTTATTATTAATGCGGCAAGATTTGAATCAAGAAAAAATTACACACCCAATTTCGGCTGGAAGAATTATTGGATGGACTGCACTTGGTGTGTTGTTAGCTTGGGTTATGCAAGCACTTGCAGTCACCATTGAAATTGAGTTATTCGGCATCGATCCTACTTCTGAAAATACGGAAGTCATCGTGGAAATGACAAGAATGAATCCGATATTTTTGTTAATACCTGCGATCAGTGCTCCCATTTTGGAAGAATTAATTTTTCGGAAGATCTTATTCGGATCACTATATAAAAAATTCAACTTTTTTTGGGGTGCTCTTATTTCCTCGCTCATTTTCGGTGTACTCCATATGGATTTAACTCATACTTTAATATACACGACAATGGGATTTGTTTTTGCCTATTTATATGTCAAAACGAAAAGAATTATTGTGCCGATCCTTGTACATATGACATTAAATACAGTCGCTGTTTTAGCGCAATTAATTGATCCGGAACAATTAGAACAAATCCAGAACAATGCTATGCTTATTTTCTTTGGAGGCTGATATTTTTGAGAATGGCAATAATTTATTTTGTAATGGGGTTAATTTTTGCTTATTTAGCATACACAAGTGTCCAAGAGACGATATGGAATGCGACAACAATATTACTAGCTGCTGTTGCTGCTCTAGATTTTGGAGTAGGGTACAGATATTTGCGCATGCATTTTAAGAAAGAATAAATTTCAGACTAGAACATAACGAAAACCTCAACTCCAAAGACGGACGATCCCAGGATGATTTTACTTCACAGTTGAAGGATACTGTGCAGTAAATTCGGACGGAAATTGCCCTACCGCTACGGAAATACATTCCGCTTTCCGCAGGCGGCTGATGAGCCTTCCTTGTGCTACGCACTGCGTTGTCTCACCTA
>NZ_JBPPZG010000103.1:0-14392 GCF_051918545.1 Pseudogracilibacillus amylolyticus (SeqCode)
AGTTATTTAATTTTAACAACAGGCGAAACTCCTATAGAAGTAATAAAAAAGTATATCGAAAATCAAGACCGCGAAGGCTAACCCCCACTAATTGCTAACGCAATTTGAAGGGGACTGCGCCTTCGCTTTTTTGTTCAAAATAATAAGGGAATACTCCACCTTTATATTTATCAATACTTGTATCAATAGCAATGATATTTTCTTTTTCCGCTAACCTTTTATAATCTTCACTTTCAACCGTCTTTTGGACCATTTCACTTAGGATAACTTTTTCTTCAGAGGAAGGTTCGTACCACTGTTCAATCAAAAGCTTTTTCCCGAAAATATACAGATTAATTCCTACACTTATTATCAATAAAAGAAGCAAAATCTTATTCTTCATAAATCCCATCCCTTCTGTCAGGTTCCTTAGCAAGCTACGATTTTATAATTTGTTAACTTTTTGAAAATAGTTAAAGTCTTTATTCTGTGTCTCGTATTTTTTCCTCTGTTTGCTGTAGTGGCAATTTTAACACACATAAATTCATTATAAAGAGAAGCAAATGTAATATGACTTATTTTTTCTATCATATTATCAAAATCCTTTCCATTATTTCTGTAAACGTATAGATGGCAATAATCTCAATTACATTTTTTTACAACGTCCATTTCCTTAGTGCTGTATAAAAGGCTAAAATCTTCATGTTTATTTTTTTACAAAAATGAGGTATACTATATTTAGAAAATCATATTATAAAAAAGACCGTCCATGGTGCTACATGGTACGGTCTAGCGTGTAAATAGCCCTTCAAGGGGGCAGCTCGCAAATTCAGATGAAAAATAACCACCCAATTTCGCTTGCTAGGCTTAAAGGGTGGTTATTTTCTTTTTTCTGACAGAATAGACACGATCAATGCTCCAAAAGTGAGCATAATAATCAATGACTCAAAAACTGTCATGAGGCATCACCCCCTTTCCATCAACGACAGGAAAGAAAGCGAGCCACCACCCATGAAAGCCTTATTACACTAACTATAAGTATAGCACATGAATATTAAATCTATAGGTCAAATGAAGCTAGCGGACGAACCAGTAACATTGAAAAATGCATTTTCATTTACATATTAAGTCTTTCTAATAATTTCATTGTCTTGTTTAATTTGCAAGTCACCATTCATTTTAATTTGGAAAGTCTATTTCAATAAGAAAATATTGCCAAAGGTAAATCAAATGTGAACCAGCAAAAATGCAAAGAATACGTAAAAGCCAAAACCACTCTTTATCACAATCATTCCTTTTCAAACTTTACACTTTTATTAATCGTGAATAACCAACATATTGGATTCATCAAATTCCCAATCTTCCCCATAGGCGACTTCCCAATAATAGCCATCAAGGTCAGTGAAATATCCTCCATACCCACCCCAATCGGTCTTTTTAGGTACTTTTTGAATTGTAGCTCCAGCCAACTCCGCCCTTTTCATTATTTCATCAACTTCTTCTATAGATTTTGCATTATATGCTAGAGTGATACCTGGAAATCCATTTGTTACAGCGGGTGGAATATCTTTATTAACATCTCTGATCAAATCTTCTAGCGGGTACAATGCTATTCGTGTTCCTTCATTTCTAAAGAAAATAATAAAAGGATTTGATTCTGTTCCCCTAATTGAAGTGTCAAACCCAAGCTCCTTAAAAAACTGATGTGATTTTACAATATCCTTTGTTCCAAGTTTGATAAGATTTAATCTGTTCATTTTATTCTCCTTTTTTGTATTCTTCTTTTCACTTACCAAACGAAAAAAATCATCTTGGACAGTTTCATCAATTACTCGAGTGAAATATACCGTTTTCGCAGTAAAATTTACCAATAAGGTTCCTCTTCATACGTTAATTTTAAAGTAAATGGATATAAACAAATATTAAAGAGGATAAAATAATAACAAGGATTATGCCATAACTACAGATGACTCCAATCAAATGTTAATGGGAAATACTGCTTCTTTTTCATGAGAACGCTGACACATATTGCTTTTGATCACAGTTCGGGCACTTCATTCCGGTGTCTAAAGTAAAAGACTTTTTAAACGTTTGTTTCCAACTCTATTTTTTATTGCAATTTTGACAAGAAGACATTATGAATACCCTTCCTACTCTAGCCAGCCAAAAATATTAGTTGAGAAAATCAAAAGCACTACTACAGACATGAACAATAATTGGCTAATAGTAAAAATATAATCATTTCTGTTTGATGCATATTTCCACTCAATAAAAGCTCTGACGCTTTCAGATACAACAACAAAAAGGAAAATTAAAAAGTATGGTTGCAAAAATAAAATGTCTGGAATAGGTACTCTCATGAGGAAAATCATTAATCCGAGCAAAAATATACTGACAAAAGTAAACCGTATTATTCTATCAATCTTTTTATGTTGCTCATTTACAAGTACAGGTGATTTAAATGAAAAGAAGCTCTTATTTTCAACCTTAAGCAACTTACTCATTACAACTTGAAATACATACAAAATAATTAGAAAGAGAATGAGAACTATGAGAGGTTTTAGCCAAAAATTCACAATAAATCTCCTCCTTTTTGATCTTATGTTACCATGTTATTCCATGCACTTCCATAGAATATTCAAGTTTTTCCTATAAAAAAGAGTACAAATCAATTTTTTGATTTGTACTCCATTAAGTTATGCTTTTAATTCTGCTAATCTTTGTTCAACCATTTTTCGTTTTTCTAAATATTCTACTTCCTTTTTTCTTTCTGCTTCAACAACTTTTTCAGGGGCTTTGTCAACAAACCCTTTGTTTGAAAGTTTCTTTTGGACTAAAGCAACCTCTTTATTCCATTTTTCTAATTCTTTTTCTAAGCGAGATATTTCTTTTTCAAAATCAATCAGACCCTCCAAAGGTAAGAACAGCTCTGCACCAGTAATAACAGCCGTCATCGCTTGTTCAGGCGTTTCCACAGATGCTCCGATTACAAGTTCACTTGTATTACAGAAACGCTCGAGATAGTGGCGGTTATCCTCAAACTGAGAAGTAATCTCATCATCTGTCGTCTTTATGAACAAACTTACTTGTCTAGAAATTGGTGTATTTACTTCAGCCCGAATATTTCGTACTGCTTTAATAACCGCCATTACTTTCTCCATTTGACTGGAAGCCACTTCATCATGATAGACTGTGTTTACCTTTGGCCAAGTAGCAACAGTAATCGATTTTCCTTCATGCGGCAATTGCTGCCAAATCTCTTCTGTTATAAATGGCATATACGGATGAAGCATACGTAATGTCTGATCCAAAACATGTGCTAATACAGATCTTGTTGTTTTCTTTTTATTTTCATCTTCTCCGTAAAGAGAGATTTTTGCCATTTCAATATACCAATCACAGAAATCATCCCAAATGAAATTGTATAAATAACGACCTGCTTCCCCAAATTCATATTTATCTGTGTTCATCGTTACATGTTCAATCGTTTCATTTAATCGGGTTAATATCCATTTATCTGGTAATGCTAATTCTCTCGATAAATCAATATCTTCATGTGCCATATTTTCCATATTCATTAACGCAAATCGTGAAGCATTCCAAATTTTATTGGCAAAATTCCAAGTAGATTCTACTTTTTCCCAATGGAATCGTAAATCTTGACCAGGTGTCGAGCCAGTTAATAAGAAATAACGTAAGGAATCTGCACCGTATTTATCGATTACTTCCATTGGATCAACGCCATTGCCAAGTGATTTGCTCATTTTACGTCCTTCGGCATCTCGAATTAAGCCATGAATGAGTACATCTTTAAACGGTTTTTCTTCTGTAAATTCTAACGATTGAAAAATCATACGCGCAACCCAGAAGAAAATAATATCGTATCCAGTAACGAGTACATCCGTTGGGAAATATCGTTTGAAATCTTTACTATCCTTATCTGGCCAGCCCATGGTAGAAAACGGCCATAATGCAGACGAGAACCATGTATCTAAAACATCTTTATCTTGCTCCCAGTTCTCTAAATCTTTTGGTGCCTCTTTACCTACATATACTTCTCCTGTTTCTTTATGATACCAAGCCGGAATTCGGTGTCCCCACCATAACTGTCTAGAAATACACCAATCTCTAATATTTTCCATCCAGTGTAGATACGTATTTTCAAAGCGATTCGGTACAAAATTAACTTTTTCATCTGTTTTTTGAAGCTCTACTGCGGCATCTGCTAAAGGTTGCATATTAACAAACCATTGAGTCGATAAATATGGTTCTACTACTGCTCCACTGCGCTCCGAATGGCCGACCTGATGTGTATGGTCTTCAATTTCAAATAATACGCCTTGTTCCTGTAAATCTTTTACGATAGCTTTTCGGCATTCAAATCGATCCATTCCTTTATATTTTCCAGCATTCTCGTTCATTGTTCCATCTTCATTCATTACAAGAACGCGCTCTAAGTTATGTCGATTTCCAATTTCAAAATCATTAGGGTCATGAGCCGGAGTAATTTTCACCGCACCAGATCCAAATTCCATATCAACATAATCATCTGCAACAATTTCGATTTCCCGTCCAACAATTGGCAAAATTACTTTTTTACCAATTAAATGTTGGTAACGTTCATCGTCAGGATGAACCGCTACAGCAGTATCACCGAGCATCGTTTCTGGTCGAGTTGTAGCAATCTCAATCGTTTCGTCACTATCTTTTATTGGATAGCGCATATGATAAAACTTTCCTTGTACTTCTTCATAGATTACTTCAATATCGGATAATGCTGTTTTCGTTTTTGGATCCCAATTTATAATATATTCACCGCGATAAATGAGACCTTTTTCATATAATTTAATGAAGACTTCTTGCACAGCGTCAGATAAGCCATCATCTAAAGTAAAACGTTCTCTCGTATAATCAAGACCTAAACCTAACTTACCCCACTGTTCGCGTATGAAATCTGCATATTCTTCTTTCCACTCCCAAACAGTCTCAACAAACTTTTCTCTTCCCATATCATAGCGAGATTTTCCTTCTTCTTTTAGTTTTGCTTCAACAACTGCTTGGGTTGCAATACCGGCATGATCCATCCCTGGAAGCCAAAGGACATCATAGCCTTGCATCCGTTTCATTCGAGAAATTGTATCTTGCATTGTCGTATCCCATGCATGACCTAAATGTAGTTTTCCTGTTACGTTTGGCGGTGGGATTACAATGGAATAAGGTTCTTTCTTTTCATCTCCAGTTGCTTCGAAATAATTCCCTTCAAGCCAAAAGCCATAACGGTCTTCTTCGATTGCTTTATGGTCATATTTTGGCGGCAATTGTTGCTTATTATTTTCTGTCATAATTTTTCCTCCTTGATTAATTTTTCACAAAACAAAAGCTGTTTTTAAATTTTTTTCTACAATATCCATAAACTGTGCAGTAAAGTTCAAATAGCAACAGTCCTACCGCTACGGAAATTAAAAATTTGACTAACTTCGGGAAATACCGCTTCGCCCGAATACTTCGCTTTCCGTGGGCACGGCCTCAGCCTCCGAAGCACAGGACGTGCAAGTGCAGGTGTTGCGACAGGACGTCGCGTACTTAACCTGCCTCGCGGAAAGACCACCGCTGCGGGGTCTTCGGACTCGTGCTTTTCCCACAGGAGTCGACTGCCCTCCGGCTCCAATCAACCATGAAGATAGTAGTAACAAACTGTGTAGAGCTGTTTACCAAGCACACCCAGCGAAGGAAATACACGGAGACTCCTACGGGAGGACAGGCCTAGGTGAGACAACGCAGTGCGTAGCACAAGGAAGGCTCATCAGCCGCCCGTGGAAAGCGGAGTGTATTTCCGTAGCGGTATTCTGCTTTGTGACTGCGTTCATTTTTACACAGCGGAAATCAACGGTTTACCAACTAGGTTTACAAATTTTCACTACTGCACAGTTTCCTCCAACTATCCAGGCTCAATGGAAATTAACAAAAAACAAATAAAAAAACCTTCCATCCTTACATAAGGACGAAAAGTTTACATTTCCGTGGTACCACCTAATTTTACAAGTTAAACACTTGCACACTCATTGTACGTAACGTGTATGACCCGATTTCTTCTACTATAAAATAGATTGTTCAAAGAAATAGTATCAAGGGCGACCTTCTAAAAAATATCCTGGAAAACTTTCACCAAATGCTTTCCTCTCTTTGAAAGATATACTTCTATACTCTTCCCTCTCATCACTCGTAAAACTATTTAATTAATTGTAGTGTAATATTTTTTATGTTTTTTTGCAACTTTTTACTCTATTGTAGCACGTTAGATAGTATTTCATACATATATTAACCATAAGTGAGGTGATTCACGATGTCGCAGAATTATCGTTATCGATTACCCCCATGGTTATATAAATGTGTCTGTGTATTAGAAAAAGCAATTTTGCCGATCTTAATCTTTCAGCTAATCCGAACTATTTTTATTACTACAACATTCGACCTGATCCTATTAGGAATTTTTATTGGCATATTTATTATGTTTTACTTACGATGGCTTTAGGTAAATATTTTGTTTAGAAAATTTGGCTTATCGCTAAAGAAAACATGCCCTTATCACCAGGGGTATGCCGACGGTTAGGCAGAGAGCCTGTTCTTAGTCGGCCTTCCTGGCGAAAGACAGAGGTGATGTTGCACTTATGCTAAGTAAGTGCAAGCCTTGGCGAGAGTATGAGTTGCACTTACAAGTGATTGACGTGCTAGTGACTTACGCCTGAGACAAATCTTTACGGTGGGACGAACGAAAGTGCAGTCCCAGGACGCCCGAGCTTTTAGCCAGTGAGCGAGTCAAGAAAGTTTAATACTTTTGTATGAAAACAAACTTATTTTCATGATAGATGGCGGCTTGCTCAAGGCTAGCCATGCTGGTTTCTTATCTGCCAAAAAAATAACCCCTTGAAATGATTATCAAATCAAGGGGAATACTTTATTTTTGAACTTTTATTGGTATATGCAATAATTGTCCTTCCTCTAACCCTTCTCCTGTAAGGTTATTGTCTTTGATTAGTTGTAATGTGGACATTTCATATCGTTTTGCAATTGATTCAATCGTATCGTCTTCTTGAGTAATATAAATTCTCATTTTTGAATGTGTTTCTTCCTCTTCATTACCAAATAAATCGGTGAGAAATTGAACATCTCTTACTTCATCATCGTCTTCGTCTCTTTCCCCTTCATTTAATTGTATATCAATTTCGTTTACTTTTTTAATTTCTTCCTCTGCTACTGCATCGCTAAAAACGTCTTCTACCTTCGTTTCTTCTTGTTGTATAACGCTTTCTACTTCTTCCTTCTTCTCCATTTCATCTGTTTCCTCGATCTGATTCTCTTCAACAACTTCTTTTGCTTCCAGATCCGCTTCATTTGCATGTATTTCCTCATCCTGATATACATCCTCAAGCTTAGACTTTTCGGATTCATTCATCGTTTCCACCCCTTCAGAATGAGATAGACTTTCCTCTTTCTCCTTTTTATCATCGATATTATCTGACTTTATTCCTTTTATATGTACAGATGCTGTCAGTTTTAATTGATTTTGATCCGGTAGTTCATAATCAAATGAGTCTACAGTAACAGAGATATTATTTAAATCATCAACTCGATAAGAAGGAACCGAGATTTCTACAGGGAATCTGTGGGAAAAACTTGCTTGATCTTGATCAGTTTCGTACACATTTTCAATATAATTCTTTACATTATTAGTATTCTGACTGTGATTTGTTGGATTGGATTCTTTTTTATATTCACCTTGGAGTATGATTAAGCCTCGTATCTGAACATAGCTATCGTATGGTTGCACAGCAATATCTGGATCCAATGAAATGGAGACCATTTCATTAATCTCTTGTCCGCTTTCGAAGTATAACGTTTCATTTAGATCGAATTCGATCATATCTTTATCTTGCTTCAAAATGACTCCTCCCTTTCTTTACATTTCGAACTTCTCACGTTATAAAAATATATGTCTTTTCTTTAATTAATATGACTTTCAAGCTTAATTAATTTTATGGAGGAACATTAAATAAGTTTTACTCAGCGGATATGCCAATGAACATGGCGGATGCAATTTTCATTCAGTGGGGACAGGAGATAATGAAGCGATTTAGGATAACTTTAGTTAAATATATAAAATTTTAGAATATATTGTATTTTTCGCCAAAAAAACTTACGACGCACAGGACGCCCGAGCTTTTTACCAGTGAGCAGTAGGGAAGTTTTATACTTTCTGCCAAAGAAAAACGAGCAAGAAATAATCCTGCTCGTTCTACTTTTATAAATTTGCAAAAACAGTGTTTACTGCTTGTATCGTTTTATCAATATGATCATCTGTATGTGCCGTTGATAAAAATAATCCTTCAAATTGGGAAGGTGGTAAAAATACACCTTCTTCGATCATTCCCCTATAATATTTTGCAAAACGGTCTAAATCAGATGTTTGTGCTGTTTCAAAATTGATAACCTGTTGATCAGTAAAGAAAAATCCTACCATCGAACCAACACGATTTACTTGTAAAGGAATATTATATTTTTCAGCCGCTTCTTTGTAGCCGTTAACTAATGTATCAACCTTACGATTAATCTCTTTATATGTTTCTTCATTTAGTTGACTTAGTGTTTCATAACCTGCAGTCATTGCAAGTGGGTTTCCAGATAATGTCCCTGCTTGATAAATATCACCAGCTGGTGCAACACGTTCCATAATTTCCTTTTTCCCACCATATGCACCAACAGGAAGACCGCCGCCAATTACTTTTCCTAAACAAGTAATATCAGGTGTAATATTAAAATGTCCTTGGGCACAGTAATATCCGACACGAAAACCCGTCATAACTTCATCAAAAATGAGTAGTGCACCATACTCTTCTGTAATAGCACGTAAATGTTCTAAGAAACCGTCTTGTGGTGGTACTACTCCCATATTTCCTGAAACTGGCTCAACAATTACACCAGCAATGTCTTCTCCAAACTGTTCAAAAGCATAAGTCACACTTTCTTTATCGTTATAAGGAACTGTAATCGTATGCTGCGCTATAGATTCTGGTACCCCTGGACTATCAGGAAGTCCTAATGTTGCAACGCCTGAACCAGCCTTAATTAATAAAGAATCGCCATGACCATGGTAATTTCCTTCAAATTTTAAAATCTTATTACGACCTGTATATCCTCTAGCTAGACGTAAGGCACTCATCGTTGCTTCCGTTCCTGAGTTTACCATTCTAACCATTTCCAATGATGGGACTCTTTCAATGACGAGTTTAGCTAACTTATTTTCTAAAGTTGTCGGTGCTCCGAAACTTGTCCCTTTTTCTGCTACTTTCTTTAAGCTGTCAACAACTTGATCATCTGCATGACCTAAAATGAGAGGCCCCCAACTTAGGACATAATCGATATACTCATTTCCATCTACGTCTGTTAGAATTGCACCTTTCCCAGATTCCATAAATATCGGGGAAAGACCAACCGATTTAAATGCACGTACAGGTGAATTTACACCTCCAGGCATTAGATCAACCGCTTCTTTATACGCATCAAATGAATGTGTAAAATTTTTCAACTAATAACACCAACCTTAATTATTTTTTTAACCATGTCGCTACATCTTTTGCATAATACGTTAAAATTAAATCTGCTCCAGCTCGTTTCATACTCGTAAACATTTCCATCACGAGGGATTGCTCATCAATCCAACCATTCCCTGCTGCTGCTTTAACCATCGCATATTCCCCACTGACATTATAAGCTACTACTGGTATATTTGTCGCATTTTTCACTTCTCTTACAATATCCAAATATGCAAGTGCAGGCTTTACGATTAGCATATCTGCTCCCTCTTCGACATCAGTAGCCGCTTCTTTTAAAGCTTCCCGGCGATTTGCTGGATCCATTTGGTATGTTTTTCTGTCACCAAATTGCGGCGTACTATCTGCTGCATCTCGGAATGGACCATAAAAAGATGATGCATATTTTACAGCATAAGACATGATCGGAATATTAGTAAATCCTGCTGCATCAAGTGCTTGCCTTATCGCAATAACAAACCCATCCATCATATTGGAAGGCGCAATAATGTCAGCACCCGCTTTCGCCTGGGAGACAGCTGTTTCTGCAAGAAGTTTTAGAGATTCATCATTATCAATATCTTCGCCATGAATGACGCCGCAATGACCATGAGAAGTATATTCACAAAGACAAGTATCTGCAATAACGAGCATTTCTGGATGAGTTGCTTTTATTTTTTTCGTCGCTTGTTGGACGATGCCTTCATCAATATAAGCGCCTGTTCCTACCTCATCCTTTTCATTTGGAACTCCAAATAACATGACAGCCCGAATGCCTACTTGTTGCAGTTCGTTCATTTCCGTTTCCAAATAATCAAGCGAAATTTGAAAAACTCCAGGCATTGATGTTACTTCTTTTTTTACATTTTCACCTTCCACAATAAAAAGTGGATAGATAAAATCATCGGCTGAAAGACTTGTTTCTCTAACCAACGCACGCATTGCTTCCGATGTACGTAGTCTCCGATGTCGTCTAAATGTTATGTTATCTACCATTATATCTCCTCCATATGAATAAAGTTTTTCATACTTTCGACCATACTTTCAATCGTAAATATTTCTGGAACTATCGTCGTTATAAATCCAAACTTTTTTGCTGTTTGTTCTGTAGTTGTTCCAATACAAGCACAAGGAATAAGAAATATATCTTGAATGTTTGGGTGATCTTCCATTATTTCCATAAAAGCTTTCACTGTTGAAGGGCTTGTAAATGTCAACTGATCGATATTTTTTTCTTGAATCACACGAAGCAACTTATCTTTCATCGCTAAATTGTGCGCTGTTTCATAAACAACACATGTATTAAAATGAATATTGCGCTCCGTTAGTTCTTCCACAAGTAATTTCCTTGAAATATTTCCTCGAACGAGCAAAACATCGTTAACATCTGGGTAGGTTTCAAAAAATTCTTTTGCCATAACTTCTGCGTTATATGTTGACGGTATAAACTCCGCTTCAAATCCAAAATTTTTTAAAGCTTTTTCTGTTTTATGACCTACCGTTGCAAATTTAATATCTTTAAAATTTTCATGTGAAAATTGGTTAAAAAAACAGTTCACACCGTGGGCGCTTGTAAAAAAGATCCAAGTAAATTGATCGATGTTTATATCATTATTCGTTTGTTCAAGGCAGCGAATCTTGAGCAATGGAACTTCAATTGGCACACCACCAGAATTTGTTATTAAGTCCGAAAATTGTTTCGCTTGCGATGCTTCTCTTGTTACTAAAATTTTTCTTCCTTGAAGAGATTGTATCATTCCTTGTTAAGCTCCTCTTTTGCAGCTTGTATCATCTCTTTCGCACCTTGACCAAGAAGGTTATTTGCCGCATATTCAGCCACTGCCTGAATCGATTCTCCTTTTGATGTACAAGTGATTATTTTCTCTCCATCTATCGACGCAACGGATGTATAAAGAATAATTTCACCATTTTCTACATGCGCATAAGCCCCGATTGGCGCTTTATCTTCTTGATCCAAGCGATTGACAAATTCTCGTTCTGTTTTTATCGCAATTTCCGAATCCGGATCGTTAATCTTTGTTAAAAGCTCTTTTATTTCCGCATCATCATTTCGACACTCAATTGCTAATGCCCCTTGACCAGCAGCAGGGGTAAATTCTTTTGCAGGTAAATATTCTGTAATTACATCTGTTATTCCAAGTCGTTTTAAACCAGCTACCGCTAAAATAATCCCATCATATTTTCCTTCTTCTAGTTGCTTAATTCGTGCATCAACCGCACCTCTAATCCAACGAGTCTTTAAATGAGGAAATTTTGCTTTCATTTGTGCCGCTCGTCTTGCGCTACTTGTCCCAATTACAGCCCCCTCGGGTAAATCGGCTAGTTTTTTTTGCCCCCGTCCAATATATGCATCCCGATGATCTTCTCGTTTCGGTATAGCACCAATAACAAATTCAGCAGGCAAATGTGCTTGCAAATCTTTTAAACTATGTACAGCAAAATCGATTTCTTTTTTGTGTAACGCCTCTTCAATATCTTGGATAAATATCCCTGCACCCCCAACCTTGGATAGAGATACTTGTTGATTTCGATCTCCCTTTGTAGATATATACTTTAACTCAAAATCATAAGGAACTTCTTTTTTCTTCAGTTCATTGATCACCCATTTTGTTTGAGTAACCGCTAAATTACTTTCCCTTGTACCGACAATAATTTTTCGCATGAAATGCCTCCTTTAAACAATAGTTTATCGCTCTATAACTTGGAAATACAGTTGCACCTATCTCGCATAAAAATTTTGCAGTGAGGCGAGAGTGGAGTGAAAACTTGCTTTCACTAGTATACAAGTGATACGTTTTGCTTTCCTAATTTGTCAAAAATGAAAGTCCGATAACGTAGAAAACAGAAAAAAGTTGATTAAAAGCCATAAAAAAGCTGCAGAGTTATAGATTGAAATTGGTTTACCTCTGTATCCTTTTAGAATACGTAATAACAAATAAATGATGTAAACGAACAAGACTAGAATCGACCCGATTGTCTTAATATCAAACCAATAAAATTCCACGGACGTTACATAGGCCCAAACAACTCCAAATGTAAGACCAATCAATAACAATGGGACACCGATGATCACGGAAAAATAGGAATAAGCATCCAGTTTTTCCAAATCTGTAAACCGCCACATCCATTTTAACCCTTTTTTCTCTTTTAAAAAATAATATTGTACTAAATACATCATAGCCAACATAAAAGATATGGTGAAAAAAACATATGAAATTAAAGCAAGCGTTATATGAATAATTAAAATTTCATGAACAAATTCGCTACCTTGTTCATAAAAACCAGCTTGCGCATTTAACGAAAGGGATAATAGCAGTAAGAAAAAGCTGAATAAATTAGTGAAAAAAACAACAAAATGAACGTTGAAAAAATGATTTAATAAAACAGAAAATAGAATTAACACCCAGGCATAAAAAAATAAACCATCGTTTAAAGTTAAAATTGGAAAATTCTTGTCAATAAACGTTTGGTTATATAAAATAATTGTTTGAATAACCCAAACAATACAGAGTAAATAAAACGACAGTTTATTTACTCTGCGATTGCTTTTAATAAAATCTATAAAATAACCGATTAAACTAATACTGTAAATTAAAAGCATTAATTCATATATCCATTTAGAAGCAAACATTTATTTTCCCTTTCTCATGGACTCAATCTGCAAATGGAGATGTAGTTCCAATGTTCTTTGCTCCGTTTACAATGGCTTTTGTTCTGCTTGATTTTCTCTCCGCTTCCTTTTTCACTTTTTCGTCGATCCCAAATATATCTACGAATAAGGACAACAGTTCTTCAGAATTTTTATTGCCTGCCATTTCTTTAGCTTGAATTATTGGATCTTTTAACAATTGGTTCACGATACTTTTTGTATGTTTACTAATCACTTTTTGCTCTCGTTCCGTAAGATCTGGAATTTTACGTTTAATACTCGCAAACGTTTCACTTTGTATGTCTAATGCTTTTTCCCTTAATGCACGAATCACCGGAACAACACCAAGCGTTGTTACCCATTCTTTAAATTCGTAAATTTCATCTGCTATTTGCAATTCAATTACTTTTGCAGCTTCTTGTCGCTCCGCTAAGTTCTGATCTACAATATGTTGTAGATCATCTATATCATAAAGAAAAACACTATCAAGTTCACTAATATCCGCATCCAAATCTCTTGGAACAGCAATATCTACTAAGAAAAGAGGTTTTCCTTTTCTAACCTTTTGAATGGGTTCAAAATCCTTTTTAGAAAGAATCGGCTCTTTAGCAGCAGTTGAACTAATTAAAATATCTGCTTTTTGTAAAACGGTTGCTAATTCATCTGATGTTTTTGCTGTTGCCTTAAACTGTGTTGCTAATTCTTCTGCTCGTTTAAGGGTACGGTTTATTACTGTAATATTCCCTACACCCGCCCCGGATAGATTTTTAACAGCAAGTTCTCCCATTTCACCCGCACCATAGATAACAACATGTTTATCCGTAATATCACCGAATATTTTTTTTGCAAGTTCCACTGCAGCATAGCTAACAGAAACGGCATGTTCACCAATAGCAGTTTCTTTATGCGCACGCTTAGCAAAAGTTATCGCACGTTTAAACAATTCATTAAAGATCGTGCCTGTAGTTTTTAATTTTTGTGCAGTCAGGAAAGTGTCTCTCATTTGCCCGAGAATTTGTGTCTCTCCAAGAACCATTGAATGAAGTCCAACTGATACTCGTAGTAAATGCTTAATGGCTTCATCATTTTCATTAATTTCTAAGTACGAAGCAAATTCATCCATCGGTATATTAAACCAATCGGAGATAAATTGTTT
>NZ_JBPPZG010000104.1:0-14197 GCF_051918545.1 Pseudogracilibacillus amylolyticus (SeqCode)
TTCATCATCTGTGTCTTCGTCAGCATTTTCGTCTTCATCTACCGCTTCATCAGCCGGTTTTTCATCATCTGCGTCTTTGTCAGCATTTTCCTCTTCGTCCACTGGTTCATCTACAGGTTGCTCGTCATCTACGTCTTCGTCAGCATTTTCGTCTTCATCTACCGCTTCATCAGCCGGTTTTTCATCATCAGTGTCTTCATCATCATTTTCCTCTTCGTCCACTGGCTCATCAGCAGGTTGCTCGTCATCTGCGTCTTCATCTGTGTTTCCATCACTGTCTTGATCTTGATCAGTAGAACTTTCTTTATTCCAGTTCTTTTTGGCATGTGAACTGATGATTTTTCCTTTATCGGGAGATCCAGGAATTGTTTTTGCATAATGTGACACCATTTGTCCGTGGTTTTTAAACTCTTGCTCTTTGTCAATTTCATCTGCAAATACAGATGGTTCTGCTGCAAAAAATGCTGCTGTTAGCATTGAAGTTGACATTACAAACGGTAATACTTTTTTATTCATCTTTTTCCTATCGTGATTATAGTTTTTTACCAAGAATAATCAAGCTCCCTCTTTGTGATAATTTTTTAAATTAAACATTTTTACAAGCTAAATGGGAATAGCTTTTGACAAAAATGTATTGCTCCCTCCTTTTCAATAGATTCATAAATAAAAGGCCTGTTTTTTTATCTACAAATAATTTTGTAAATATTCGCAGTGACCTCTCTGCTTGTACTCTACTATAGCGAAAATAAAAATCGATACAATAACAGAAGTTCTACAAATATTTTAAAAATCGTTACTAATTATTACAGGAAAAATAATCCTTTAGTCCCGCTATTCCTCTGTGAAGTAGTCGAGCATTTGATTATTCCATATTTCAACATTTTCTACTGTAAATAGATTGAAATTAATCTCACTATACGGTGTAATAAAGGAAGGATCTACGTAATCTAAAATATATCTTTGGAGAGAAAATACATTGACATATAAACAGTTAAAGTGGTTTATCCTTTTAATTCCAACTGTAACGGTAGGCTTGTGGGAATATGTAAGACATGAATATTTACTGCCATATATATCGATGGATTTAGGGAACTGGTTAACACCATTTATCGTACTTTTTGTTACATTAACACTATTAACACGTTTTTTTACAAAATTAGAGCGAATGCAGGAACAATTAAGGATAGAACGCGCGGAAAAAGCAGTTTTAGAAGAAAGAGAACGAATTGCACATGATCTCCATGATGGGATGGCGCAATCTTTATTTTTATTATCCGTTAAAGTAAAGCAACTCGAAAAACTTGATGTGGCTGAAGATGATAAGCCCAAGTTAGCATCACTAAATAAAAGTATTATCGATATTCATCATTATGTACGGTCTGGATTGGAAAATTTAAGAAAGCCTCCTAGTAAACATGAGTTACTTTGTGAAGAATTATTAAATAAGCATATTAAAAAACTTGAAAATGAATCAAATCTTGAAGTGATAACATTATACGAAGTAAATGATGAAGAAATATCAAATAAAGAAAAGACGGAATTAACAGCCTGCATTGGTGAAGCGCTTGTTAATGTCCAAAAACATGCGAAGGCGACTAAGGTTATTATCGATATAAAAATAACTGACAAAGACCGTTATATCAACATTAAAGATGACGGAATTGGTTTTGATTTGGAAAAAGTTCTTCAGGAAGACCATTACGGTATTAAAATGATGCAGGAACGTTGTGCTAAAATAAATTGGCAATTAAAAATAAAGCGAAAAGAAGCGATGACGATCCTAACTTTTAAGCCAAAAAAAGGAGCCTAATATAAATGGAAAATCCAGTTAGAATAATGATTGTGGACGATCATCCAATGGCAAGAGAAGGAATGAAGGAAATATTGAATGAAGAAGAAACATTCAATATTGTAGGAGAGGCAACGACTGGAAAAGAGGCAGTTGAACAAACCGAAGCGTTCATGCCGGATTTAATTTTAATGGATATTAATTTACCCGATCTTAACGGTATGGAGGCAACTAGATTAATAAAAAGTAAATACCCATATGTAAAAATCGTCATGGTGACAGTTTCCGACGATATTGTTGATTTGTTTGAGTCGATAAAGAACGGTGCCCAAGGATATTTATTAAAACATGTGGAGCATGACTCGTGGATTCCTTATTTAAAAGCGATCATGAATGATGATGTGCAGATAGATAAACCGATTGCAAAACAGATATTACAAGAGTTTTCCAACCACCATTTGATAGCTGAGAATAAAAGAGATAGCTTATCAACGCGTGAACGGGAGATCCTAACATTAGTTGCTAATGGACTGACGAATAAAGAAATTTCGACTCGATTAGAAATTTCGGAGTATACGGTTAAAAACCATTTGAAAAATTTATTTCAAAAATTGCACTTAAATAACCGTGTACAATTAGCCAAATATGCTTACGAACACGGCTATTTAAGGGACTCGTAGTTTTTCTTCTATTGCATTAAAATAGAGTTGTTGAAATGTTTCATATAAACCAAGATTACGGTAGTCATGAATAGACCCATTACTAATGATTTCACCATTACTTAAAAACATCACTTCATCGGCAATTTTCTCTGCAACATGAAGGTCATGGGTAGAAAAAACAATCGTTTGTCCGGCCTTTTTAGCTTCTATCATAAGATTAGAAAATTCATTTATCCAGTATGGGTCTAATCCATTAGTCGGCTCATCTAAAATTAAAATATTTGGATGAGCTAAGAGCGCTTGAGCGAGTAAGAGCCGTTGTTTCATTCCTTTTGAAAACGTGCCTACTTTTTCTTTCTGTTTATCAAGTAAGCCGACTATTTCTAAAGTTTCACTTGTCCTTACCTCATTTATATTTTTCAGTTTTGCATAGAAGCGGATCGTCTCTTTTGCAGTAATTGACTTTTGGAATTGAAAGTCGTCAGGCATATAACCGAATTCTTTTGAAAAGTGTTTTTTATGTTTATGTTGATTAAGTCCATTAATCGTTACCGTACCAGTCGTTGGTTTAATTAGACCAATAATTAATCGAATTAACGTACTTTTTCCCGCACCGTTTCCTCCACATAATGCAAGGATTTTTCCCTTTTTTAATTGATAAGTCAAAGGTGCAAGTAATTGTTTTTTTCGTACACTTTTTGAAAGATTATTTAGTTCAATTGCTACATCATTTTGCTTCATTCTTATCTCCCCTACTCCAAATAAACCCACCAATAAAAATTGCTGCAATAATCCAGCAAATAAAAATGCTAAAGAAAATAAATAACCCATAGTCACTCGTTGCCCAAGTGATCCACATGTCATAATCAGCACCAAATGCAGAGCCTGCTCCTAACCTCATAATTGAAAAGACTCGTACAAACTCAGCTGGATTCAGAATTGTCAGCACTTGCAAAATGGGTTGGATTAGTTTATAAGATGGCAAATGACTAAGTGTTCCAATAACTAATAAGGGCCATATAATAACCGTTAAAAACCATACTCCGATACCGATAATAAGTGCTTGCCAACGATTTTTCGCAAATGAACCGATTAATAGTGCGATGCTTAAATAAACAAGTGCTAATATAGAAGAAAATATCCAAAAGAATAGTAAGGTTGAAAGTGTAAGTGCTTGGTTAAAGATTACGCTAATGATACCAGCGAGTCCGAAACTGAAAAATAGCATTGTTAATAAAATGACTGTAAGTCCAATCCATTTTCCCCATAAAAAACTGTAAGTAGAAAGTGGATAGGTGGAAAGCAATCCCCAGTGTCCATCTTCTTTCTCTACTGCAATGGAAAAGCCGCCCAACAAAAGGGTAATCAACGGTAATAAATATAAAATCATATTTATTACCGTTCCAGTCATATCTGTATACACTGCAGACGTTGCGACACCGGAATGTAACATGAAGATACCAATGGTAAAAATAGATAATAAAATTAAGAATGAATAGGTCCAAGAGTTTCTAAAACCTAATTTAATTTCCCTTTGAGCTACGGTTAAGATGCGCAACGTCACATCATTCCTTTCTTAGTATTATTCTTCCGTGTGTTCATCATGGTCTTCGTGCTCTTCATGATCTTCGTGCTCTTCATGTTCCCCATGATCCATCATTTCTTTATTCATTTTCCACTGGTGATTAGCAAGTGCTTCCGCATCTAAAATTTCGCCTTTTCCCTCTTCCTCGATAAAAGCTTCTGCATCTGCTTTTTCCTTAAATGAAATAACACCATACGCCATTGGGGTTTCAATTTCTTCATCATAGACAAATGTTGAATTCTTTATTTGTAACCATTCTTCTGTATTGAAGTCACGGACAAATTCAGCACCAATATCGTCTGTGCCATTTTCTTCTTTCCATTTGTGTAAACAACCTATATCATCAAACTTTAAAGCTTTGTCATTCGTTAAAATAATTTGAGTTGCATGCTCATTATTTGGGACTGCCATTGCACATACATCACAAACATCTGTATCATGAATTTCTTCAGGTTCGTATGCTAACTCTTCTGTTTCCTGCGTATCCGTATTTGAGTCTTCCGAGTTATTCGTAGCATCATTAGTAGTTTCATTTCCACATGCCGCTAAAACAATAGTAAAGATTGCTAAAACGATAAACAAAAAGTTAAATTTTTTCATTGTTTTCTTGCCCCCATTAAAATAATTGTTATACTCATACCTAATAAAATTGAACTACATAATAAAACTGCTGCTTGATTACCCGTCCTTGTTGAAGCTCCGGCTAAAGGGTTTTCCATCAGTGGAGATAAATCGGCAAGCCGCTCATCAACAGGTGTGTGTAATAACTGTTCGAGAAATAACATGCCAGGTGAATGAAATAACAAACGATAAGGTGGATATTCATTTGTTAAGTGAAGGTAAAATGGATCAATCTCATAGGTCAAATTGCTAATTTTGTCACCAGTTGTATCTAACCCAAGATGGTCTCCCCAATAATTTCGATTCGTATTATTATTAGCGCTTTCTTCAGCTTGCCCTTGAACGACATTCGCCGTAAAAGCATTGTGGGTGATCGTATTGTTTTTGGCTCGTTTAAATTGGATGCCAATAAAATTACTCTGTACAGCATTGGATGATAGGTTGTTATTACTAGAGTCTTCAATGAATATTCCGATACGATTATGTGCTATTTCATTTTCGGTAATAGTTGCATCGTTAACATCGAATAATAACAGTCCTAAAGATTGAACATTTTTTTGATTGTATTTAATGATGTTATTTTTGACCTTTGTTCCATCCGTTCCCATAACCATCATGCCACTTATATTTTCATACGACTCATTTTGTTCCAGCGATGTGTTTTCTGTAAACATCAAATGGTACCCATATCGCGAATTTGATACATAATTATTATAAATAGTTGTTTGATTACTACTTTCAATATAAATGCCGTCCTGAACATCTGTTATATGGGTGTTATGAATGAAATTATTATCTGATTTCCAGACATCAATCCCATGGTTACGGTTATTTAACGGTATCTCCTTTTTCCCATTGATCGTTATTTCAGATAACTCATTGTTATCTGCTTGATCTAAGCGAATACCATAGCTGTTTGTATCAATGTCTAGGTTTTTCAATTCATTATCTGTTCCTTGGATTAAAATTGCTGGTGAATCATTGTCGGTAGTTTGATATTGTAAAGTGATGTTCTCCAAAACGATATTGCTAGCCTGGATTGAAATAGCTGGTTGTTGTGAGTCATTTTGTATGATGACGCCTTTTTCCCCAATAAGATGTATCGGCTTATCAATATTTATATTTTCCACATATACCCCTGCATCTAATTGAATCGTGTCACCAGGATTTGCTTCATCAATTTGTTGTTGAATTGTAAGAGACTCTGCTTTAAAGCTAGTTGGGAATACGAAGAATAATAACAAACTATAACATAAAATTACGGGAACCCTTCTAATAAAAATCTCCCCCTTTCCCGAACGTTTATTATTCACTTATATATAAGGTATCACAAGAAGTTTTTTTACAAATGACTCTTAAGAGCTATAAAAAAGTCATTTTTAGTAACGAACTGTGACGTTATGGTGAACGCTGTTAAGTTGTAACAAACGACTTATGAAATAAAAAAAGCGACTAACCTAATTTGGTTATCGCTTTTACCCTCTATTGATTAAATTTTATTGTTCCTCGCCATTTCCAACTGTAACTTCTTTTTTAGGCATTGTGTGTAGATGTTGAGCATCTGTATGTGCATACATTTCAAATACTCCATCATGTTCAAATGTATATTCTGCAGTATATGTCCCATCGCCATTATTTTCTGCTTCGAGCATAACACTGTTATCTTCATCGCCAGATTCCCAAACTTCAAAATTAACTTCCGCATCTGTTTCTATATCGTCACCATACATAACCTCTGCTTTTAGTTCCACTGTTTCTCCAACCTCTATTGACTCAGGTACAATAAAGTCGACCTCGAGTGGAAGTACTTCATCCGTTTCTTCCTTGTTTCCCCCACATGCAGTTAGAAGTGTAATTGCCAAAACAGTCATGATTAAAAAAGTGATTCTTTTCAAGTAAACAACCCCCTATGATATAGTAAGTAAAACTTATAAAAGTCCTTTCTTTTCTAGTTTATTAAGATCGGCTAAAATTTCATCAATACTCTCTGCTTTTATTCCGTCATACCCTTTTATGATTTCCCCTTCTGGATTTACTAAGAAGAAGCGGGTATCGTGCATTACTTGATCATCCCCATATTCTGGCTCTTTTAAATATGCACGGAATGATTTAATGGATAACTCTTTAATAGTTTTCATATCATATCCCGTTAAAAAGCTCCATGTATTAAAATTTGCATCATATTGTTCCCCATATTCTTTTAAAACTTCAGGTGTATCGAAATCAGGATCAACACTAAAAGAAACAAATTGTACACGTAAATCTTGATCTTCCAGTTCTTTTTGTAATTTGGATAAATTACTTGTCATTGGTAAACAGACTGTTTCGCAGTTTGTAAAGATGAAGTCTGCGATCCACCACTTTCCATGTAAGTCATCTAAACTTAGTGTTTCATTATCTTGAGTTGTGAAAGAAAAATCAGCAACGTTTTCTGACATATTTGTGTCAATTGGAGGTTTATTACAAGCATTCAAAAACAGTATGAATATTGACATTCCAATTAATAAATGCCATTTCTTCATGTCATTCCTCCTCGTAAATATTCAAAAAGTCTATTCATAGCAATGAGGAGCCCCTTTCATTTTTTAACAGTAAATATAATAAAACTTTCTTGATTCGCTTACTGGCTAAGACCGCAACGCGCTTACTCGTCCTATCGAAGAGCATTTGCATTTTCGCTCACCCCATCGAAGAGCATTGTTGGGCACGTCCTGTGCGTCGTAAGTGCAATTTTTACTAGTCGTTTTAAGTCACGATGAATCGTCATTTTCAGTTCTTTGCTTACATCTGTTATTTTAACATTTTTCTTCATTTGAATAATTTCTCTTGCTCGTTGTGACTGCTCTATTGGTCTTCACTCCTGAAAGTAGCCTAGACAATAACAACTAACACATACATTAACATATTTTCACAAATACTTCTCAAAGTAAGCATGAATTTTCTATGAAAGATATGTGACAGTTATTATTATGTATGAATTATCGCCCGTACATTTATGTGTATATGGATAAAATAGGATTTGAAATTTATATATAAAGATGATAATATTTCTAAGGTTGGTTGAATAATTATGATGTTTTATGAATAATTATTTCTCTTTTTTATTTTTTAGGAGTTGAATCAAGTGAAGGAAAGAACTTATACGATAACAGATTATTTGAAATTTATTATCCCATCTCTATTAGGAGTATTTTTATTAACGACTCCTTTATCAATAAATGGTGAAGTAACTTTAGTCGTTGCTTTATGGACGGATTTTATTGAAAAACATTTAGGGACAATAATGCCTGCTATAGCCGTGATTCTCATATGTATATCATTTTTTGGCGCCATTTTTACAAAAGTTTTCCAACCGACGTCTATTTTAAAAAATAGTTTTTTAAGAGCCGTATTTTTCGTTGGGCCAATTGCTTTAACGACGAGAGGGCTTGCAACCTTATTTGGGTTACTTTCTTTATTTCAATTAGGGCCTGAATGGGTATGGTCAGATGATACAGGCGGAAATATCTTATTTGGATTATTAACAACACTAGTGGCCATTTTCTTTTTTGCAGGATATGTTTTGCCTTTATTACTCGATTTTGGGTTATTAGAATTGTTTGGGACAATCATGAAAAAAGTAATGCGCCCTATTTTTACATTACCGGGACGCTCATCAATTGATAGTCTTGTCTCCTGGTTAGGTGATGGAACAATTGGGGTCATGTTAACAAACAAACAATATGAAGAAGGTTATTATACGAAGCGGGAAGCCGCTGTGATTGGGACAACGTTTTCACTTGTATCGATTGATTTTACGATCGTTGTTTTATTAAAACTCGATTTAGCCCATATGTTTATCCCGTATTATGGAACGATTATCATTGCTGGACTTGCAGCTGCCATCATTATGCCGCGGATTCCACCACTATCTAAAAAAGCAGATACCTTTTATGAACAGGCAAAACCCCATGAGGAAGAAGTAATACCAGCTAATGTTTCCTTATTTAAATGGGGAATGGAAAAAGCTGCAGAACGGGCAAAAACGACAAAGTTTGCTCCTGTTTTAACAAGTGGAACACAAAATGTTTTAACGATGTGGCTAGAAGTAGTTCCGGTTGTCATGGCGATAGGAACAATTGCTACAATTATTGCAGAATTTACGCCAATATTCGCCTGGCTTGGCGCCCCATTTATTCCACTGTTAAATCTACTGCAAATTCCGGAAGCAACAGCCGCAGCACAGACAGTTGTGGTTGGGTTTGCAGATATGTTTTTACCAGCGATACTTGGAAGTGGAATTGAAAGTGAAATGACACGTTTTGTTATTGGTTGTTTATCGGTTACCCAATTGATTTATATGTCCGAAGTTGGCGCATTATTATTGGGGTCAAAACTACCATTAAATATGAAAGACTTAATTATCATATTTATTCTACGTACGCTTATCACATTACCGATTATTGCATTAATTGCGCATATTATATTTTAAGAGACGATTACAAGAGAAAAACGATTACAGAGTCTTTCTCTTGTTTTTTATTGAATTGATCATATTTTATCAAATAAAAAACGTTAAGTGGGAAGACCCCGACTTAACGTTTTCTTATTTAATATTAATTTTACGCGGTTTGCTCTCTTTACTTTTTGGTAGATTAATAAGCAAAATGCCGTTTTTATTCTCAGCCATTATTTCATCAGCATTTACGTTGTCAGGAAGCGTAAATGAGCGGTAAAAGGAACCATAGCTTTGTTCTACCATGTGTACTTTGTTTTCCTCATCTTCTGATTCCGTTTTCTGTTTACGCTCTCCTTTAATTGACATTGTATTTCCTTCTAGTTCAATATGAATGTCCTGTGGATCAACACCCGGAACTTCTACTTCAACTAAATAATGGTCTTTTTTCTCTTCAATATTACATTTTGGGGTAAAGCCTTGATTCATAAAAGATGGAGTCGGTATAAAGGAATCATTAAAAACACGTGAAAATAATCCGTCAACTTCATTTTTTAATCGTTGGATCGGATGTTCATTTGAGTTCCATGGTTTCATTGATTGCATAATACATTCTCCTTTCAAAATAGTATTCATAGTTATTTTACCACACTAATAATAAAATAAACTTGATAAAACACGGTTTTTATTAAAAAATAGTGACATTTTAGAGAGATTAGCAAACTTTTTTTACTCTATTATCCAAAAGAGTCATTTCAGTTGAATTTTCCCTCATTCATTTTAAAATATATATGGATAAAGTATTTCAAAATAGGAGGAGTATACCCAATGGAGAAGAAGCAATTCCAAGCTGAATCAAAGCGATTACTTGATTTGATGATTAACTCTATTTATTCGCAAAAAGAAGTGTTTTTACGTGAATTAATTTCAAATGCTAGTGATGCAATCGACAAAATTTACTATAAAACGTTAACTGATGACTCACTTACTTTTAATCGTGAAGATTACTACATAAAAGTAGTACCTAATAAAGAAAACAATACGTTAACCATTTTCGATACAGGAATCGGAATGACGCAAGAAGAATTGGAAGAAAATCTTGGAACAATTGCAAGAAGTGGTTCCCTAGCGTTTAAAGCCGAAAATGAGATGGAAGAAGACTTTGATATTATCGGTCAATTTGGTGTTGGGTTTTATGCTGCGTTTATGGTAGCTGATAAAGTAACCGTTGTAAGTAAGGCGTTTGGAAGTGACCAAGCTTATAAATGGGAATCAGAAGGTGCAGAAGGATATACGATTCAACCGGCAGAAAAAGCAGAAGTTGGTACTGAAATTACATTAACGTTAAAAGCGGATACGGAAGAAGAAAAATTCAGTGATTTTTTAGAAGAATTCCGTTTACAAGAAATTATCAAAAAGTATTCTGACTTCATTCGTTATCCAATTAAAATGGATGTTACAAAAAGTAAACCGAAAGAAGAAAACGAAGAAGAATATGTCGATTATGTGGAAGAAGAAACGATCAACAGCATGGTTCCGATCTGGCGCAAAAATAAGAGTGAATTAACAGACGAAGATTACGAGAATTTTTACCAGGAAAAACATTATGGTTTTGATAAACCACTAAAACATATTCATACAAGTGTAGACGGCACCATTCGTTATCATGCGATTTTGTATATCCCTGCAACAATGCCTTTCGATTATTATTCTAAAGAATATGAAAAAGGACTCGAACTTTATTCGAATGGCGTATTAATCATGAATAAATGTGCAGATCTTTTACCTGACTATTTCAGTTTCGTTAAAGGAATGGTTGATTCTGAGGATCTGTCGTTAAATATTTCTCGGGAAATGTTACAACATGATCGTCAGCTTAAAATGATTGAGAAAAATATAACTAGAAAAATTAAGACAGAGTTACAAAATATGCTAAAAAACGATCGTGAAAAATATGTAGAATTTTACAATGTATTTGGCAGACAGCTTAAATATGGCGTATACAGTGACTTTGGACAACATAAAGATGTGCTTCAGGATCTTTTGATGTTTTATTCTTCAACGGAGGAAAAGTTAGTTAGCTTAGCTGAATATGTATCTCGCATGCCTGAGGACCAAAAATATATTTATTATGCTACAGGAGAGTCCAATGATCGTATCGCAAAACTTCCTCAAACAGAAATGGTTGCAGAAAAAGGCTATGAAATTTTATATTTTACCGAGGATGTAGATGAGTTTGCTATCCGCATGCTGATGAACTATAAAGAAAAAGAATTTAAAAATGTTTCCAGCGGTGACCTTGGTCTAGAGTCGGAAGAAGAAAAGAAAGAAGCGGAAAAAGAAGCATCCGCTAATAAAGAGTTATTTGAAAAAATGAAGGAAATCTTGTCGGATAAAGTAAAAGAAGTAAAAGCTTCCAAACGGCTTCGTTCACATCCAGTCTGCTTCTCGACGGAAGGTGAAGTTTCCATCGAAATGGAAAAAGTCATGCAACAGATGCCAGATGGACAAGGGATTAAAGCGGATAAGGTGTTAGAAATTAATACAAACCATGAAGTTTTCAACGCTTTAAAAAATGCTTATGAACAAGATGAAGAAAAATTAAAACTATATACAAACCTTCTATACAATCAAGCAATGCTTATTGAAGGTTTGCCAATCGGTGACCCGGTTGAGTTTACAAATGATATTTGTAAAGTAATGGTTTGATTTTATAGTGGCTGGGACAAAAATTTGTGTGTGATAGGAAAAATCCGAACAGGAATATTGGTTCGGATTTTTTTATCATCACTTATGGAGAAAATAGCTATTTATGAACATTATTTGAAACAGAAGTTTCACCAACATTTTGGAAATAATGTAACAGAAATAGTTGCTAGTATTTAACATTAAATGAAACTTTGTTCAAAATATGATAGATTAATAGTGTAACAGAACCCTATCGCATTTGCGGGAGGGCTTTTTTAATAAAAAATAATTGGGAATGGAGAAAGCATCATTGGCAGAGAGAAAGTTAGACAGAACATTACAAATTAGAACAGTAGGATTAAGAGAATGGGGAAGTAAAGCGGCTGCATACAACCGGTATGAAGCAACTCCATATCGTGCATTGGATAAGCTGTTCGAAGTTTATACGTTTGAAGAGGACGACAGATTAGTTGATTTTGGCTGTGGTCGAGGAAGAGTAACGTTTTATGTTCATAATCAATTTAAAATTCCTGTCACAGGTGTAGAAGCAAATTATAAAACGTTTGATGAAGCGCTAAAAAATAAACGGACTTATCGGAAAAAAAGACAGCATATTAAAGCTCCTATAACATTGGAGTATGCTCTTGCTGAACAGTATGAAGTTAATGGGGAAGATAATTGTTTTTACTTTTTTAACCCTTTTTCCTTAAAAATTTTTAAAAGTGTTATTGGAAATATATTGAAGTCAGTTAAAAGAAATCGGAGGACAGTGGAGCTGATTTTGTATTATCCACTTCCAGAATTTAAGGAATTTCTGCGCTTAAGTACTCCTTTTGAAATGATTAATAAAATCAAAGTTCCTGGTGATCACGGGAAATATGGAAAATTTGTCATTTATCGTGCATTTTGAGTTTTTTGAGAGTCGGTGAAATAATTGTTGAACTTTGCTAAGCTAGTTATTCAGATCGGGATATTGTTTGCTGTTTATTCAATCGGTGCATGGATCCAGCAATATTTTAATTTATTTATCCCTGGTAGTGTCATTGGGCTTGTATTGATGTTTATTTTATTAACAACAGGGATATTAAAAGCAAATTGGATTGAAAAAGGAGCAAGATTCATGGTTAATCACCTTGTGCTTTTTTTTATTCCGGCTACAGTTGGCCTGTTAAATTACTATGATTTATTTAAAGGAAAAGGAATTTTTCTAATCGTGATAACAGTGGTCAGTACATTATTTGTTATGTTGGGTTCTGGAGTAACGAGTCAAATGCTTGCTAAGGAAAGGGACATTAGTAATGAATGATTTTATAATCGTTGCTCTCGTTATCATTGGTACAATTATCGCTTATTTATTTGCTAAATGGCTGTATAAAAGAATATACACGCCTTTATTACTACCAGTTGCTGTCGCTACGTTTGTCATCATTATTTTTCTAATTATTTTTAATATATCTTATGACACATATATGATTGGTGGAGAATGGATCAATGCATTTTTAGGGCCGGCTGTAGTCGCTTTGGCTTATCCTCTTTACGAAAACCGGAAGATATTAAAAAAACTGTTAGCTCCTTTGCTAGTTGGTACTGTCGTTGGATCATTTATTGGAGTAATAACTGGTGCTTTTTTGACCAAGATTCTCGGCTTTAATAAAGAGATGATATACTCGATTACACCAAAATCAGTTACAACACCTGTTGCTATGGATATTAGTGCTTCTTTAGGTGGGATTGACTCGTTAGCAGCAGTTTTTGTGATGATAGCGGGGATATCGGGGGCTATGTTCGGTACATATGTATTTAACGTTTTTCGGTTAACAAATCCAGTCGGTCGTGGTGTCGGATTAGGATCTGCTTCACACGCGATTGGAACAGCTAAAGCGTTGGAAAATAGCCAATTGGAGGGATCCATTAGTACGATTGCGATGATATTGAGTGCAGTGTTTGTTTCTATCATTACGCCATTTATCAGTTCACTTTTCATATAAAAAACAACTGGCATCGCTTCATACCAGTTGTTTTTTCTGTCTTTAGTGACGTTTTTGCAACCAAAGTACTCCAGATTTCGTAAGACGTGGAAGAAGTCCAGTTAGGGATTGGGAGAACATGCTTCCAAATCCATCCGATTTACCTAAAGATCCTAATGTTCCTCGTAGCCTTATTTCTTTTGGTTCTTTTGGCTGTTTTCCATCTAAAATATCTTCTAGAATAACTGCAACTTGCTCTCCTTGTTGGCCAGCCAATTGTCCACTAGGCGAATAATGCGAAGAAGCATTATCACCAATTACATAAATATTTTCATTTCCCGGCACTTGGAAAAATTTATTGACAACAATTTTATTTTGATTATCTTTTTGAAAAGGTAATTCTCTTACTATACGGTGTGGTTGAACTCCTGCCGTCCAAATTGTTACATC
>NZ_JBPPZG010000105.1:0-14066 GCF_051918545.1 Pseudogracilibacillus amylolyticus (SeqCode)
AATTCCGTTGAATCGCCTGTTCCTTGTACGTTTACGACTGTTCCAACTCCCCACTTATTATGGTGCGCCTTATCTCCAGCTTTCCATTCCTTATTCTCCGCACCAGTTGACGATATTCTTTCAGCCTTTTTACGAGGCGGTTGTTTTTTAACAGGTCTATTTGTTCCTATCGAATTTACTGCTTGATTATCTAAGAAAGGATCACGGATCTGGCGTTTTTTCTCTACCATTCCGTCAATTAAATCTTCCGGAATTTCTGTAATAAATCTACTGATTGGATTAAAATTCGTTCGACCATAAAGGGTCCGCATATTCGCATGGGTTAGGTATAATTCTTTTTCTGCTCTTGTAATCCCTACATATGCTAAACGGCGTTCTTCTTCCATTTCTTCTTTATCCATCATCGATCTACTATGTGGAAAAATATTTTCTTCCATCCCAATTAAAAATACAACCGGAAATTCCAACCCTTTTGCTGAATGGAGTGTCATTAATGTAATTTTCTCATTTTGATCAGCCGCCGTATCATCCATTGAATCAATATCAGCGATTAACGCTAAATCCGTTAAAAAAGTAACTAATGTCGTATCTTCTTCACTCGTTTTTTCAAAATCTTTCGTTACCGTCATAAATTCAGCGATGTTTTCAAGGCGACTCTCTGCTTCGATCGACTTTTCATTTTTTAACATTTCTTCATAATTCGTTTGTTCTAGCACCATTTCAACCATATCTGTTGCAGGTAGAAATTCTTGTTGTCTAATTAATGTTTCCATTTGCGTCCGAAAGTTTACCAGTGCCTGAGCTGCCCGTGGTGGCACACCAGTGTTTTCGATTTCTTTAGTCGCTTGGAAAAACGAAATATCATTTGCAACTGCATAAGAACGAAGTCGTTCCAATGATGTCGCTCCAATTCCTCTTTTTGGAACATTTACAATCCGCTCGAAACTTATATCATCATCTGGATTCGTAATTAATCGTAAATAGGCAATAATGTCTTTAATTTCTTTCCGGTCATAAAATCGTAGTCCCCCAACAATTTGATACGTCATATTCGCCTTCATTAGCGTATCCTCAATTGCACGCGACTGCGCATTTGTCCGGTAAAGAACAGCTATATCATTCGGTGTGTAAGATCCTTCTTCCAATAGTTCTTGGATTGTTTCCGTTATAAATAGTGCTTCTTCTCGTTCCGTAGCTGCTTGGAAATAAGTAATTTTATTTCCCTCTTCATTATCCGTCCACAATTTCTTTGGTTTTCTGCCTTTATTATGATTGATCACATGGTTTGCCGCATCTAAAATCGACTTCGTTGAACGGTAGTTTTGCTCTAAATAAATTGTTCTTGCACTTGGATAATCTTTCTCAAACGATAAAATATTGGCGATATTAGCGCCCCTCCATCGGTAAATCGATTGATCCGAATCTCCAACGACGCAAAGGTTTTGAAAACGGTTTGCCAGTTGTTTTACTAAATAGTATTGAGCATGGTTCGTATCTTGATACTCATCAACATGAATATATTGAAAACGGCGCTGATAATACGTAAGCACTTCTGGAACTCGTTTAAATAAATGGATGGTTTCCATAATTAAATCATCAAAATCGAGTGCTTGATTTTTCCTAAGCATTTTTTGATATGCCTCATAAATCTCGGCAACTTGTCTTTCAAAAACATTACCCGCGTTCTCCAAGGCCTGCTCTGGTGTAATGAGTTCGTTTTTTGCATTACTAATTTGATTAATCATCGCTCTTGGATCATACTGCTTAGGATCAATATTTAAATTTTTTAAAACCTGTTTCATCACTGTTTGCTGGTCACTACTATCGATGATTGTAAAATTTCGGCTATAACCAATACGTTCTATGTCACGACGCAAAATTCGAACACACATCGAGTGAAATGTGGATACCCACATCGCTTCACTTTCCGGTCCAACTAATTTTTCTACACGTTCTTTCATTTCACGAGCTGCTTTATTCGTAAAAGTAATCGCTAAAATGTTTCTTGATGATACTCCTTTCTCATCCATTAAATAAGCAATACGGTGAGTAAGGACTCGTGTTTTCCCACTACCAGCACCCGCCATAATGAGTAGTGGTCCTTCCGTATGTTTAACAGCTTCTTGTTGCTCTTTATTTAAACTGCTTAAAAATTCGATCACGCTCATTTTGTACAGCCCCTCTTATTTTACTGCTTTTACTGTTTTCAATGCTTCTTTAAAATTATCATAAATACTATTTCCAACGACGATGACATCAGCAAATTGCTTCATTTCTATTGCCTGTTCAGCGTTTTGGATGCCACCTCCGTAAAATAACGTTGTATCTTGCAATTCATTTTTCACTTTTTCTACTAATTTAGGATCGCCGTAAGTACCGCTATATTCTAAATAAAAAATCGGTAAATGAAAAATATGTTCCGCCATATATGCATAACTGATAACATCTTCATCATCTGGCAATGTACAGTTTGTTTTTTTATACGCTTTTGCGTCAGGATTTAAAATACAATAACCTTCCATCAGAATTTCGTCCCAGTTCATCATCTCTTTATATTCTTTAATAGCTTTATGTTGAATGTCAATAACCCATTCTTTTTCCGTACTATTTAACACCATCGGAATAAAATAATAATCGAAACCAGGCGAAATAGCTTCCATCGATGAAATTTCTAAAATACAAGGCACCGCGTACATGCGAACACGTGACATTAAATCTAACACATTATCAAAAGTTATATTATCCGTTCCACCAATAATGATTGCATCTGTTCCTGAATCACATACTTGTTCCAAATGATCATCAGAAATATCTTTAGCAGGATCTAATTTAAATACATGTTTCCACTCATCTATCATATAATTCAAGGCATAATCCTCCACTTCGATTCTCCATTCATATATTATAGCAAAAATATAGTGTGAACTAGAGTGAAATGGAGTGAATTTTTACTATTAATTTTTTGCAAAATACTGGATAGGTCGCTGTGGGTTAGAAAATGTGGTTTCAAGATGAATCTTGTATTTCCCATTAAAAAAGACAATTGCGCTGATCAACCGTCTAACGAAAAAAACAGACCAGGTTTATCCTGATCTGTTAACTATTAACGATTACAATGAAATTTATATATTATTTCCAATCCAATCCCTCATCGAGCTTAAAGTATTTAATCCTAATAACTAATAACACAATCCCAATAATGACCCAAAAAGAGCCTACGACTAATCCGAGTAAATCCATGTTAATCATAATAAATCCACAAATTATAATCCCTAGTAAAGGAAACAGTAAATATAAGAACAGCTGCTTTCCTTGTCTTTTCTTTTTTCTAAAGAAAAACTCAATGATGACAGATAAGTTCACACAAATAAAACCAATTAATGCTCCAAACACCATAATACTAAAAATTAAATCTAAAGGTAAAAACAACGCTCCAGCATAACCCAGTATTGCTAAAATAATAATACTATTACTTGGTGTTTTATACTTTTCATGTAAATGTGCGAAAAACTTTGGTAAAACTTGGTCACGCCCCATTCCAAATAAAATCCTTGAACCTGCTGACTGACCTGCTAATCCTGTTGAAATTCCAGAAATAGCAATAATAAGTGTACATATTGTTGCTAACGCACTCCCTCCTACAGCAACAGCAATCTCAAAGAAGGCTGTATCTTGAGAACCAAATGCTGTAAAATCTGGCATTATCAAAGTTGCAAAATAAACTTGCCCGATATAGAATACAGATGCAAATAATAAACAAATAACCGCAGCAGTCCCTACCATTTTACCAGTTACTTGTGAGTCTTCAGCCATCGTTGTAACCGCATCGAATCCAAGATAAGATAGAACAGCGATTGATGCTCCAGATACTACGACACCGGTGGAAAATGTGCCTGAATTAATAAGTCCTTGCATGGAGAAAACTGCCCCTACACCACCATCAGATGCCAAACTTTTTATAGCAAAACCGATAAATAAAACTAAACTGAACAGCATCGCCATCATCATAAATAAATTTACTCGTGCCGCTAATTTTGTTCCAAAATAGTTGAACAATGTAATAGGAATTAAAAAAGCTAACAACATCGCCCAAAGAGGAACAAACGGAAGTAATTCCAACATAAATATAGCACTTAATTTCGTAAGTAAAATCGGCATCATTAAATAGTCTAAAAGTATCGCCCATCCAGCGACAAATCCAACATTTGGATGAATAGCTTGTGATGTATAGTTGTAAGTAGATCCTGCTTTGGGATAATGACCTGCCATAACCCCATAACTTGACGCTGTAAATAACATGGCGACTAATGCAAATAAATAAGATAAGACGGCGTGACCTTGTGATAATGCGGATAACTCACCAAATAATGTTTGCGCTGATACAGGTGCCATAAATACTAAACCAAAAATAACTAAATCCCTTGTTTTCAATACTTTCTTTAATTCACCGCTAGATTTACTGAAACCAAGGACTGAACTACCGACTATCGCCTTTTCAGTTGGCATGTATAAACCTCCCAATAGTATTTTTTTGTAGAAAAAATGGCTAACTATCTTGATAATATGTCAAAATGAGTTAGCCATGTTGTCTGTATTTTTAAAATTTCAGCTATTTATAAACGCAGTAATTGATTCATCAATAATCTCAAAAATTTCTTTCATTTCCTCTTTATTGACGATGAGAGGAGGTGCAATCGCAACAATATTCGAACCTTCCCAATCGATAAAGCGTAACAATAATTTATTTTTAAAAGCTTCTTCAACTACTTGAAAAGCTGCTCCGACTTCAGGCGCAAAAGGTTTATTATTTTCCGGATCTTCGTAAAGCTCAAATGCACCTAGTAATCCAATGTTTCTTGTATTGGTAACAATGGAATGTTTTTCTTCCAACATTTTTAATCCTCTTCTAAACTCTTCTGACATCTCATTTACATTTTGTAACAGATTATCACGTTCGATGATTTCAAGTGCTTTCAGACCTACTGCACAAGCAGTTGGATGTCCACTATACGTAAATCCGTGGAAGAACACATCATTGGATTGGATGAACGGTTCTCTAATTTTTTCTCTCATCACAACGCCACCCAATTGGTGATACCCGCTCGTAATCCCTTTTGCAATCGACATAACGTCTGGTACGACACCCCAATTGTTGACACCGAACATTTTACCAGTACGACCAAATCCAGTGATTACTTCATCGGTAATCATTAGGATGTCTTTTTCGTCACAAAGCTTGCGTACCGCTTGTAAGTAACCTTCTGGTGGAATCATTACTCCTCCAGCACCCATTACTGGCTCCATTATCACAGCAGCTATCGTGTCTGCTCCTTCGCGTTCAATGACTCCTCTAATACTTTGTTCATACTCCGGATCATTTTCATCTCCTAACTCACAATTTAAAAGATGCGCTTTTGCATGGAGGAAGTCAGGTGCTTTTGATTCAACGAAATCTGAGAATTCCGGCATACCAGTCGCACTTGTTGAACCTAAGGTAACCCCGTGATATCCACGTTTTAAACTAATAATCTTTTTCTTTTCTGGCTTTCCTTTTAATTTCCAGTAGGATCTAACTAGTTTAAAGGATGTATCGTTTGACTCTGATCCCCCTGATGTGAAAAAGACAACATTTAAATCTCCTGGAGTTAACGATGCAATTTTTTCAGCTAAACGAACAGCTGGTTCATGTGAATAACCGTTAAATGCTGAGCTAAATGCTAGTTTAGACATTTGTTCTTTCGCCGCTTCTGCTAACTCAGTTTGACCATGTCCTAAATTAACGTTCCAAAGCATGGACATTCCGTCAATGTATCTGTCACCATTTACATCGGTAATATAAATACCTTCACCTTTTTCCGCAATAATAGGTGGTCCCTGCTCATATTGTAATTTCGGTGGTGTAAGTGGATGAAAAAAATGCTTTTTATCTAACTCCGCTAACTCTTTCGTTTTTAGTTCTACTTGATTTTTTGCCATTAAAAATCCCTCCATTTATTTTTTTAAAAGATTGTTTACATACCATACCAATCCAAATGATCTTCACTCATCTCCATCCATACATGCTTCGTTTGCGTATACATATTCATTGCTTCAATTCCTAGTTCTCTGCCAAATCCACTTTGTTTGAATCCGCCAAATGGTGCAGCACTATCAAGCATACTCATTGTATTGACATAGACAGTTCCTGCTTTTAAGCCTCTAACCATTTTATGAGCGCGTTTAATGTTTTCCGTCCAAACACCCGCTGTTAATCCATACAGAGTATCGTTAGCTTTTTGAATGACATCATCTTCATCTTTAAAGCGAATAACGGATAGAACTGGACCAAAAATCTCTTCTCTAGCAATCTGCATTTCGGTCGTTACATTTTCAAGAATTGTTGGAGAATAGAAGAACCCTTTATCATTGGATCTTTCTCCCCCTAAAACAACATTTGCTCCTTCCTCAAGCCCTGCTGCAACCAAATGCTCGATTCGCTCTAATTGTGGTAAGGATACTTGTGGTCCCATTTGTGTTGCAGGATCCAGTGGATCACCTACTCGTATTTGCTTTGCTTTATTTGTAAATACGTCCATAAATTTATCGTAAATGCCTTCTTGAACATATAATCTCGAACCTGATGCACAAACTTGTCCTTGCGCCATATAAATGCCGAGCATCGACCCATTGACAGCGTTTTCAATATGAGCATCATTAAAAATAATATTCGGGTTTTTTCCACCTAACTCTAAACTTACCGGTTTTAAGTTTTGACTTGCTGCTTGCATCACTAATTTTCCAGTTGTCGTTGAACCGGTAAAAGCGACTTTATCTACGTCTGGATGCGATGCTAATGCATTACCGGCATCTGCTCCATAACCCGATACAATATTAATAACTCCATCTGGAATTCCTGCTTCTTGGAAAATCTTTGCCATTTCTAAAATACTAATCGGAGTTAATTCGGATGATTTGATCACAATCGTATTTCCGGCAGCTAATGCTGGTGCAATTTTCCACATGGACAACATTAATGGAAAGTTCCATGGTACAATCGCGCCGATCACTCCTAACGGCTCTTTTAATGTAAAATTAAGTCGGTTACTTGGTGATGCTAATGTTTCCCCTTGTACTTTATTGGCAAGTCCGGCGTAAAATTCCAATACATCAATCATTGCTGGCATAGCGATGAATTTATTTTCATTTATTGTTACACCGTTATCCCGTGATTCAATTTCCGCTAATTTGTCTGCTTGCTCCCAAAGCGCCTGAGCTACTTTATACAATAAACGTCCCCGATCACTTGGTGCCATCTCTTTCCAAGGGCCTGATTCAAATGCTTTTCGTGCAGCTTTTACAGCTAGATCAACATCTTCTGTACTTCCTTTAGCAATCACTCCATTTACTGATCCATTGGCTGGATTGATCGATTCAAAAGTTTCTCCCGATACTGCATCTACCCAATTACCACCGATAAATAATTTATAATTTTTTGTCATAAAATCCCCCTCTTTCACAATTTTTAATGCTGTTACTATTCTTCTATAACGACACAGTTGTTTAGAGATTTTACAAAATAGTTTTCCTCCCTCTCTTTTACTTACGATCGTTCGCATTATAATTGTATATTCTGAAAATTTATTATAAAAAAATAATAAATATCGATTGCAGTTCCAGAACATTTTTCAACTTACGATCGTTCGTAAATCCTATATTTTATTATATATGAACTTCAGTGTTTTTCAAGGGGGATTTCTATACTTATTTTTAATACTTTTATAAATTAGCATATGAATAATATATTAATATTTTCTTTAATATCTTTATAAACCAACAATAAAGTCTTAAAAACTTTCCTTTTGAACACCTTTGCAGAAAACGTCCCAGGATGCATTCAATCGCTTCTCAAAACTATCAACATTCACATAAACTAATTCGACAAGTAAACCATCAAATAAGTTTAAAAATGCTAGTTTTGCTTCCAATGGTTCCACATCTAAATTTTTTTTATTTTCTAAGAAAACTGCTTCAACATGCTTTTCCAACAAATTGTAATATGTTAATACTTTTTTAATGACGGTATTTTGCATATGGTTTGGTGGAATAAACATCATTCGAAGTAAAAACTTTACGTTTTCTTCACCTTCCAACATATACCGATTTCTGAACAAAGTGATGAAACCATACAATTTTTCAAATAGAGGTGCATATTGTTTCTCTTTAAAATAATTATTTAATGAATCAACTTCTTCATCCAATACGCGGTTCATCACTTGTAAAAATAAATCATCCTTATTTTTAAAATGAGTATAAATGGATTGCTTCTTGATTCCAACCTCATTACCTATGTCGGCTAGAGAGGTTCCGTTATATCCTTTCTCCACAAATAATGTTAATGCTTTATTTCTAATCTTATCTTCGGTTAAGTAGCACATATTTACTCTCCTCTACACAATCATACTTAATCATCATACTTGACAGTTCACATTACGACAAGTGCATTTTTTACGTAACAAAAAACCACTTAAGTATTTAACATAAGTGGTTCTTGTTATCTCTTATTTATTTTCCATCCGTTTTAACACCGTTCCGTATCCGCCACTTCCATAATCCAGACATCTGCGTACGCGAGAAATCGTTGCGGTTGAGGCTTTTGTCTGTTTTTCTATCGCATTATACGTGCTGCCTTCATTTAACATTTTAGCAACTTGGAGGCGTTGTGACAGAGATTGAATTTCATTCATCGTTGCGATATCATCAAAAAATTGATAACATTCTTCTCGAGTTTTTAAAGAAAGGATCGCATCGAATAATTGATCCAATTGCTCTCCTCTTAACTTATCAATTTGCAAATGAAATCCCCCTTTACTCCATGTTCATTATTTCAACTTGTTCGGTAACGCCTGACGCTGGGCTTGTTGGAACGAAATTGATCCAAGTTTGGCCTGGCACAAATGGAACAACTTGTCCATCTTTTACCGGTACAATCCGACCATCTTGATTTTCCCAATCAATTTTTTGAACTTTTCCACGTTGAAGTAAATATGCTGAGCCACCAGAGTCAATATCGATAAATCTACGTTGCTCATCATCAATAACACTGTGCTCTGTTTCCACAATAAATACATTATCTACTTGAATGGGTTCTTGCGTATCTAGATCTACTGTTTGTTCTCCATCATTATACCGGGTATATTTTTGAGTTGATTCATCATACTCGAATCCAACAGTAGAATTGGAAGAATAATTTATTTGCACAGAATTCGCTTCTTCCCCATCTACCTCGGAGTCATCGGCAGTAAACAGTAAAGGCTCATAATTCTTTTTTGTGTCATATCCTTTTTCTTCTGCAACATCATATGCTGCACCAAATTGAAAATAGGAATTATGGGGTGCTTTTCGAAAAGACTCTCTAACGAATAAGTTACCATCATTATCATGGACTGCGCCTGGTAAATTTTCAATTCCTCGTGATTTAATCATATCATTAATAAAGTTTGCTGCACCGTGATAAACATAAATTGCCTCATATTGGTCAGCAAGTGTAAAAAAGTATTCTCGGGCACTTCTTACTGGGCCAACAACTTCAGGTGCGGTACTCTGATATACAGCTAAAAACCTTGTAATATCACCTTCTGTTAACATTTCAAAAACAATATCCGCTTCTAATAAACCACTTTGCGGTCTAGCTTGTGGATGATTATTAACCATGACTGCAATCGCCCGATCCGTTACATCCTCATCCGTTTTAATTCCTGTAAATGGGTAAGTTCCTCCACTGTTTTTTGGTGAAGAACCTTTCTCGTTAGCCCCTTCATCATTCTTTGAGCAAGCAACAGCTATTAATGCGATCACGATGATTAAAATAAGTAACCTCTTTTTTTTCATGGCGCTTTCCCCCTTGTATTTTGTGTCATTAGCGCATATTGGCTGGAACGATAACCTCATATTTCATTACGTCAACAATTCCTTGTTGGGTAATGCGGATATATGGTAAATGCGTGGATGACAGGAATAACAGTGTATAAATTGGATCATTAAATGTGTATCCAGCCTCATTTAATATCTTGACACATTCTTTCTCTTTCTCGATTAATTGTGCCATGCTTCCATCGTACATTGCTCCCTCAAGTGGAAGAGCTAACTCATAAATAATTTTCCCTTGGTGGGCTAGCACAATGCCACCGCCAATTTCTTTCATTCTCTTCCATGCTAAGCTCATATCCGATTTTCTTTTTCCAATTATAATAATATCATCTGTCGTTGAATAAGTACTGCATAAACCTCCAAGTTCTTTTGTAAAACCATGAATAACAGAGTTAACGCGCCATTTTCCGTATCGATCGATCAAAAGTAAAAATGCATCATCGCTACCAGAAGGTAAATAATCAGCTGTAATATCAATTTCTACCGCATACGGCTTCATAATTACATCATTTTCCATTTTTAATCCAATTGGAATAGAAAATTGTAAATCATCTTTATTTAACTCCCATTGAAACTCAGCTTTTTTAATTCCATGTTTCTCCCAATTAATATGAGTGTCTTGCTCGATCTCTACTCCATCTCTTACGATCCATTTTCCTTTTGCAAGTACGCTTAACGGATGTGGATCATCTTTTTCATACAAAATATTAATATGTGCTAATCTACCAGGTGCGATGCTTCCTAACAGTTCGTCTAATTGATAATATTTTGCAACATTGTACGTTGCCATTCGATAAGCGTCCTCTAACGGAACTCCTTTTTCAAGCGCAATTTCAATACAAACATTTATTAAACCACGTTCATTATAAGAAGGTGTAGAACCATCTGTAGTATACATCATTTGATCATAAGCTGCTATTTTTTCAGTTTGTAGTTGTTCTAAAATATTTGGTAAATCAGGGCGAATGGACGAATAGCGAAGAGCAACATGATATCCTAACTGCAGACGTCTAATTACTTCTTCACCCGTCATAGATTCATGGTCAGCACTTGCTCCAAGTAATTTTAATTTAGTTAATGTATCAACCGATGCACCCGGGAAATGACCTTCAACACGTTTGTTTAAACGTTTTGTCTCTTGAATCCAGTAAAGTAGCCGATCGTCTCCTGCCAATAGTTGCGGCCAAGATGTCAGTTCGCCACCTTGTACTACAGATGGATTCGATACCCACGATAAAATATCATTCGTATTAAATTTTTCTTCATTATTTCTTAGCATCGACTGGGAATCATATCTCCCCCACCAAAACATCGAAACAGCTAATTTGTGAAAATTCTCTATAATCGAAAACGCTTTCTTTTTATCGAATAAAGAAAGTAGTCTAATATTGTCATTAATCAATGTAGTTGTTCCAAATTTTCCAGCGTGCAAGGCTAATTCTTCCGGATTGTATAACTGGAATGGGTGTGCATGTGGTTCGATGTATCCGGGAACCAAATATTGACCGGTACAATCGATAATGTCAGTATCATCCGTTTTTATAGGCATACGATCACCTACATATACGATCCGATCCTTATAGACCCATATATTTGCTTGAATCCACGATTTTGTATATACATTCAAATATGTGCTATTTGTAAATACAATCGTAGGTGCGATTTTATTTTCCACGACAGCAACATGCTCTCGTAATTCTCTGTTTCTCCAAAATTGTCCCTGTTCTAACATAAGTCAACTCTCCAATAATATAATCTCTTTCTCTATTGCATCGCATAGATAATTGATTGCGATTACATTTACTATTTTATCATACATTAGATAGAAATTTTGTTAAGAATACTTGAAAATTGTATCTCAATGTGAAATTTTGAACAAAAAAAGAACTTTATCTAGTAAAAGTAGATAATTATTCATTTAGGTTAGTTCCAAAGTACATCTTCAAAATTTTTTTGCAACACGAAACCCATTCACAATGGGGAACACTCTGCCCTGCATTCTTTTTTGTCACTCAGCATAGGAAGTGAATCACTTGGCATCTTTTCTAGCCACTAAGCATGAGAGGGGAATCACTCAGCATCTTTTTTAGCCACTACGCATGGGTGGTAAATCACTTAGCATCTTTTTCAGCCACTACGCATGGGAGGGGAATCACTTAGCATCTTTTTTAGCCACTACGCATGGGAGGGGAATCACTTAGCATCTTTTTCAGCCACTACGCATGAGAGGGGAATCACTCGGCATCTTTTTTAGCCACTACGCATGGGAGGGGAATCACTCGGCATCTTTTTCAGCCACTAAGCATGAGAGGGGAATCACTCGGCATCTTTTTCAGACACTACGCATGGGAGGGGAATCACTTAGCATCTCTTTCAGCCACTAAGCATGAGAGGGGAATCACTCGGCATCTTTTCTAGCCACTACGCATGAGAGGGGAATCACTCGGCATCTCTTTCAGCCACTAAGCATGGGAGGGGAACTACTCAGCATAAACACGAATCGTTTAACATCTTATCCTATCAAAAAAAGCTCACAAGGTTTATCCTTGCGAGCTTCCAAACTTATATCTTTTCGACTCCTATATCTGTTCGGTAAAAAAACGCATCCGTATTGTCATATGCACGTAACCGCTCATATGCATGTTTTCGTGCAGACTCGAGATCTTTTCCAAGGCCGCCAACTAATAGAACACGTCCACCATTTGAAACAAGTCCTTTTTCTGTCTTTTTGGTACCCGCTTGAACAACAAACGTTTGATCCGTTGATTCTGAACCTGGTAAAGGTACACCTTTATCATACACGTTCGGATAGCCTTTAGAGGCAACTACTACACCTACACAAGCCTCATCTTTCCAAGTCAACTTTGGGTCTTTCCCAGCCATGACATCAACGATCACTTGGACCAAATCATTTTCTAATAATGGGAGGACAACTTGTGTTTCCGGATCCCCAAAACGTGTATTAAACTCAATTACTTTTGTTCCAGTATCTGTTTGCATTAAACCGGCATATAAAATTCCTGTGAATGGACGGCCATCCTTCATGAGTCCATCAGCCGCCTTTTGTAAAACTTCTCTCGTCGTATATGCAACAATCTCATCTGTGATATCTGGAACTGGTGCAAATACACCCATTCCGCCGGTATTTGGCCCTTCATCATTATCAAAAGCTCGTTTATGGTCGCGGGCAGGAATCATTGGAAAAACATCATGTTCGTGAACAAAAGCGATGAGCGAAAATTCTCGTCCTTCTAAAAACTCTTCGATAACAATTTTTCTGCCTGCACCACTAAACGCATCTTCGACCATTAACTTATCAATCGCATCAAGTGCCATTTCTTTCGTTTCAGCAACAATTACGCCTTTTCCTTCTGCTAACCCATCTGCTTTAATTACGATGGGAGCACCTTGTTCTTCTACATATCGTTTTGCAGCTTTCGCATCTGTAAATGTTTCATAACTAGCGGTTGGAATGCCATGTTTCACCATAAATTGTTTCGCAAAATCTTTACTGCCTTCAAGGATGGCTGCGTCCTTTGTCGGGGCAAAAATTGCGAGTCCTTCCTTTTTAAATGCATCTGCAATTCCAGCGTTTAATGGATTCTCCGGACCGACAATTGTTAAATCAATTTTATTTTCTTTTGCAAAATGAACAAGTCCGGCAATATCCATTTCATCAATAGGAACACATGTAGCATGCTCCTCGATCCCACCATTGCCTGGAGCTGCGTATATTTTTTCAACACGATCACTTTTTTCTAAATGCATGATGACACTATGTTCGCGTCCCCCACGTCCGACAACTAAAATATTCATCCCATACACCTTTCTACGACTGTCATATTTTATAAAAATAATTTGTTTCAGCGTTCTCCAAAATATATCGGCGCTTGCTCGGATATATCAGCGGTATTCCATATATTTCAGCGCTTTCCCCCATATATCAGCGATATTCCAAATAGTTCAGCGCTTTCCCCCATATATCAGCGGTATTCCAAATAGTTCAGCGCTTACCCGCATATATCGGCGCTCACCCGAATTAATCAGCAAATTCCTCTACACAGCACCAAAAAGTGCAAACTTTTACACTTCTGACTGCTCTCAACTAGTATTAATGCTTAAAATGGCGCATTTTTGTATAGACCATTGCAATTCCATTG
>NZ_JBPPZG010000106.1:0-13244 GCF_051918545.1 Pseudogracilibacillus amylolyticus (SeqCode)
GGAAGAAGATTACCGCGAAATCGGTGTAATGAAAGCCATCGGGATACCTTCATATGACATTAAAAAAATGTACTTATCAAAGTATATCGTACTTGCCGGTTTAGCTTCTGTAATTGGATATATAGCATTTTTATTTTTAAATCGGCTATTTACCAAAAATATAATGGTCTTTATTGGCACTGCTCCTAAAAACTTTTTTCATCATTCCACACCTATTCTTGCCATATGTTTCACTTTCCTTCTAATTGTTTTGTTTTGTATGTTAACACTTCGAAAATTTAATCGTATTTCAGCGGTATCAGCAATACGTTCAGGAACAATTGGAGAGACGAACACTCGAAAACTTTTACCGATGAATAAATATGTAAATGTAGATTTTTTTCTTGCTATAAGGGACGTATTTGCTCAAGGTAAAAGTTACAGCTTACTTTTAGTTGTGTTTAGCATTTGTACGTTTATAATCATTGTTCCAATTAATTTTTTAAATACGATAGAGTCTCCTAACTTTATTAAATATATGGGCGTGGAAAAAAGCGATATGCGGATTGATCTGCAACAATCGGATCAAATTGTAGAAGACTTCAACCAAATGATTCAGACGATTGAAAATGATTCAGAGGTCGAACGGTTTGCTCCACTAGTTACAAGTCAATTTAAAGTACTAAATAATGAAGGAATCGAAGAAAACATTACTGTTCAAACGGGAGACTTTTCTATTTTTCCATTGGAGTATATAAACGGTCACGCTCCAAAAAATGAGGCAGAAATTGCACTATCTTATTTAAATAGTAAAGAACTTGAAAAAAACGTTGGGGATACACTTCAGCTCGTAGTAAATGGAAAAGAGCAGAAGATGGTTGTTAGTGGCGTATACCAAGATGTAACGAATGGTGGGCGTACAGCCAAAGCATTTATCCCTTTTAACTACGAAACTGCACTGTGGTATGAAGTGAGTTTAGATGTAAAACCCCAAGTGAATATACATGTGAAAATGGACGAATATACAAAACTGTTTCCCAATGCAAAGGTAACAGATATCAATAGTTATTTGACCCAAACATTTGGAAATACAACCGAGCAGTTAAAGACTTTTACGATGTTAATCGCAACAATTGCTATTTTGGTCACCATATTAATTACAACCTTGTTTCTTAAAATGTTAGTAGCTAAAGACGCCAGTCAGCTTTCCATTATGAAAAGTATCGGATTTTCATATAGAAACCTTAAAATGCAATACGTAATTCGAATGATATTTGTTTTAGGTGCAGGAATTTTTATCGGAACAATTATTTCAAATACAATCGGTGAAAATATTGTTAGTACTGTTTTATCTTTTATGGGTGCATCTAACATTCAGTTTATGATTAATCCAGTGACAGCTTATATGTTTATCCCGCTCGTATTAATTACTGCTGTCGGGGTCACTACAATTCTCAGCATTACCAGTATAAAGAAGTTATCGATTATTGGAAAAAGCGTCTAAAAAGGAGGGGTTTTATGGGGGTCATTTTGCAATCTGAAAAATTAAATAAAACATACAATGAAGGAAAAGAAAATCAAGTCCATGTACTTAAAAATGTGGATCTGTCCATTAAAAAGGGAGAATTCGTCGCTGTCATGGGACCATCGGGTTCTGGTAAATCAACGCTTCTTTACAATATTAGCGGGATGGATCAAATGACAGCAGGAAGTGTATTGTTTAAAGGTCAAGAAATAGCTAATCTTACGGAAAAAGAACTTGCTCAACTTCGATTACATCATATGGGATTTATTTTTCAGCAACATCATTTATTAAAAAACTTATCTATTTATGAAAATATAATCCTCGCTGCATATTTAGCGAAGAAAGCTAAGGAGCAGAATCTAAACAAAAGAGCAATGGATTTAATGAAAAAGCTAGGGATTACGGAACTAAGGGATCATGATATTACCCAAGCATCAGGAGGTCAGCTACAAAGGGTGGCAATTTCTAGGGCGCTAATGAATAACCCTGACATTATTTTTGGCGATGAACCTACTGGTGCATTAAACTCCAAATCTGCGTTTGAAGTGATGGAAATCTTACGGGAAATTAATGATTCAGGAACAACGCTTCTTTTAGTAACACATGATATCAAAGTAGCTGCAAGAACTGAACGCATTCTTTACATGTTGGACGGTAATCTTGTTGGTGAGAAACGGCTTGGAAAGTATAAACAGGAAAATGATGATCTGAAGTTGAGAGAAGATATATTGTCGAGATGGTTAATGAAACAGGGATTTTAGATAAATATTTGTCCCGAATTTACGAGAAGGAAAAAAAGAAGTAAAGCAATCATTAATAGAGGATGTTCAAAAAGTCCGGTGAAAATGACACTACGAATTTCTTCGTTGACTTGTTTCTCCGCTGCTCATGTATCTAAATGCATACATTCCGCTGCTCGAAACTGCGCCGCCTCGAACTTCTTGGTCCTTTTTATCCTCCTTTTTGAACACACATTAATAACGTTTAACCTCCCCGGATAAATGACTGGAGAGGTTATATTTTGATGGAATTTTAAAACTTTGAGGCGTTTTGGAAGGTTCTTGGAAAACTTGGCGTTCACCAAGTATTTTACGGCGAATGCTAAAAATTCAGGCTAAAGCACTTTTAAGTTCTCGGAGTTTTTTCTCATGTTGAATTGTTTTACTTGATAAGAAGTCAACTGTTTCTTGCGTTTCTGTAATCTCTACACGTGTACCATCAAATTTTTTCTCTAGACGGTCTAGCCTTTCTTCCACTCGATCAAGTCGCATTTCTACTTGGTCAAGCCGTTCCTCCACGCGGTCAAGACGCATTTCCACTTGGTCAAGTCGTTCTTCCACGCGGTCAAGCCGTTCTTCTACTCGATCAAGTCGTACTTCCACTCGTTCAAGTCGCTCCTCCACTTGATCAAATCGTTTGTCCATTTTGTTGGAGTGAATTTCCAATGCTTTTAAAATTTCATTTAAAATAGTTTTCTCTTCCATTTGACTCACCTCCTTTACTTAGTAATAGTATAAGCTATATGTTCCATTTAGAAAAGAAGAATCATCATTTTTAACGACAATGTTTACTATGAATAGCTTCCCTTTTTTGGTAAAAACTACTCGGAGAAGGGGAGATTAATTTGCGTATAGCACTAATATTTTTAATACTTACCGGGCTATTTAGCTCTATTGAAGTTGTACCTGATATTGAAATAAAAAATGAAGAAACAAAACCTACACCCTCAAAAGTAAATGATGTATCCCTTATTGTGGAAGTAAAAGGTAATCCAAAAAAACATAAAGAATACATCGAAACATATCATCCATCGATTGAAGTGGTCGCTACATATGATACGTTATTTTATGGACTTGCTTTAAAAGGACGACCAGAACGAATTGAAAAAATTACTGATTTACATTTTATTAAAGGAATTCACCCTGTTCAAACTTATACAACGCTAACGGAACGGGCACAAAACTTGTTAAATAATCCAGCAAAATTTCAACAATCCAATGTTTTTATCCCATCGGAGCTCAATAACACAACATATTCGGGAAAAGGAGTAAAAATTGGTGTTGTAGATACAGGAATCGATTTCAACCATCCAGATTTAAAATTAAATTATCGAGGTGGATATGATTTAGTAGATCTAGATGATGAACCAATGGAAACAACGGAGGAGGAAGGGATGCCAACTTCCCACGGTACTCATGTTGCCGGAATTGCTGCTGCGAACGGAGAATTATTAGGAGTGGCACCAAATGCATCTATTTATGCTTATCGTGCACTTGGTCCTGGAGGGTTTGGTACATCAATACAAGTGATTGCTGCAATGGAAGAAGCGGTGAAAGATGGAGTAGATGTTATGAATTTATCGCTTGGCAATACGGTAAATGGACCCGATTATCCGACGAGTAAAGCTGTGAATGAAGCAGCAAAGCACGGGGTAGCAGTTGTGGTTGCAAATGGAAATGCTGGGCCAACAGACTGGACAGTTGGTGCACCAGCAACTGCCACATCTGCCCTGTCAGTCGGGGCATATCAACCTACAAGTCAAGTACCTTATTTATATGAACCCTCGGTAAGGAGAAAAATTCAACTTTCTCCACTAACATTTGCTTTGCCTTGGGATTTGACAAGGGACTATCAAATTGTTGCCACTGAGAATGAAAAAAACGTACAAGGTAAAATTGGCTTAATTAAACAAATGGATAAACCTGTAGTAGATGAGGTTTTAAAACTGCGAGATGACGGTGCAGTTGCTGTGATTATTTATAATATAAAACCGAATAATCAAGAATGGCTTGCCGGATTGCAAGAGGCAAATATTGATATACCAATCGCGATCATATCTACAAAAGACGGTAGATGGATTGATAAGCATATCCAAGAGAAAGAGGTCTATTTTAAAAACGAACAACAGATGAGGGATGGTACAATTGCACCATTTAGTTCACGTGGCCCGGTAACGGTAAACTGGATGTTAAAACCTGATATTATCGCACCTGGTGTAAACATATTAAGTACTGTACCAGGAGGATACGATATGTTAAACGGAACAAGTATGGCGTCACCTCATGTAGCAGGGGCGATAGCTGTTATAAAAGAAGCAAAACCAGACTGGACGAATGAACAAATTTTTGGAGCCATAAAAACGACTGCACAACAAATTCATTCAGAAGAAGGAAAAGTATTAGAGCCAATAATGCAAGGGGCTGGATTAATTGATATTGCTTCGGCTATTGAAACGGACACGATTATTATGGATCCTCTCCTATCTTTCGGAAAATTCGGGCGCCATATTGATGAAAGAACGATTAATATTACGGTTGAAAATATGTCAGATGAATCGCAAAATTATTATTTTGAGATCCCCAAAAAAGAAAAGGGATTGTCCTGGCATTTACCTAAAGAATTTACCGTTGAAGCAGGTGAAAAGAAAGAAATCCCTGTTCAATTAAAAGTAAATACGTTGGAGTTAGAAAAAGGAATTTATCAAGGTTGGTTACAATTGAATGCCGAGACAAAAGAGTTTTCTCTTCCTTATGTATTCATTAGTGAGACAGCGGAGTATCCCAAAATAATGGGCTTCACTTTTCAGATAAACCAGCTAGATAAAGATAGTTATAAATATCAAATGTATATACCCGAGCCCGTAAAATCAGTACAAATTCAATTGTATGATCCACATTCACTCGTATTTGAAGGAACATTAGCGAAATGGAGAGACCTTGAAGTTGGTATGAATGAAGGTGAAATAAAAAGACGAAATATAAAACATCGTGGAAATTTTCACGGTATCATAGTTGTGCAGCTAGAGAATGGAGAGTTTGTAAATTACGAAACAGAGATAAATTTAGAGTGAAATAGGGTAAAAGGCTTCGTGGTTAACTCACGTATTGCGTGGTTAAATTGAGTTTTCCGTGGATAAATCGTTTTTTGGCTTGATAACAGCTTCATCCGTGGTTATCTCACGAATTGCGTGGATAAATTGAGTTCCTCGTGAATAAATTGTATTTTAGCTGGATAAATGCTTCTCCCGTGGTTAAATTGAATTTTTCATGGATAAATCATGTTTTAGCTGGACAATAGCTTCTCGTGGTTAACTCACGAATTGCGTGGATAAATTGAATTTCACGTGGTTAAATCGTTTTTTAGCTGGATAACGGCATCCCCGTGGTTAATTCACTTTCAAGTGGTTAATCTGAAATCTACATGGTTAATTGACGAATTCTGCGGTGAAAACACGCCCTAAGGAAAATGTTAAACATAATAAGATTAAAGCAATAAAACGCGGGTGAGCAAGGGATGAAAAGCCGCAATTACTAATCAAAACAAAATGGACGAATTATCATGAATAATGCTAAAAAATCTTGGTGAAAAATACTTTTCAAATGTTCATAAATTTGTCATGAATTTTCAAAAATAAGAGAAGGTTGCCCCTTGCAAGCAAATAGAGTATCTTTATAAGTGATATAACTCACAAAACCTCATCTTGTATGAATTGACATTGACTATAGGCTATTGTAAAATTCTTCGTGTGGATTGAATTTATTATAATAAAATTTCTGTGTGCATTTTCCATTTTATGTGAAGAAATCTACATAAAAACACAGATTCCACACTTTTTGTATGTCTAAATAAATGTTTAGATCTGACGAAAGTGAGTACATTATGTCAAATTATCGTACAATGGCTAAGAGGCAAAGGAAATGGATGCTTATTTTTCTTGTTCTATTTGCAATTGGGGCAGGGATTTTGCCGAACAAGCATTTTTTTCTTGGGTTATTGTTGGGAACATGTATAAGTTTTTACAATTTATGGCTCTTACAGCGTAAAACAGATCTCCTTGGAGAAGCGGCTGAAAGAGAAGGTTCTCGGAAAGGGATTGGTACGATATCAAGGTTTGCAGCAGCGGCACTTGGTGTGTTAATTGCAATCCGTTATGATTTAAGCATAATTGGTTTTATTATTGGACTAATGACAGCTTATCCAGTTATGATGATAGATTTCATTTGGTTCAATAGGAAATAAGCACTTGAAAGAGGGGTGAGACAATGGAGCATGGAGCACCAATTATTGAAAATGTATTCGGAATTCCTTGGCTATCTGTTAACTTATCAAACGTATTGATGATTATTGTAACATCAGCTATCGTTTTTATCCTATCTGTATTAGGTGCAAGAAAGTTACAAATGAAACCAACAGGTGCGCAAAACGTCATGGAATGGATCCTTGATTTTGTCAGAGGAATTATCAACGATACAATGGATTGGAAAACAGGGAAAAGATTTTTACCGTTAGCAATCACATTATTTACATTTATTTTGGTAGGAAACATACTTGGTGTTATGTTTTCAGGAATTTATAATGGAGAAGTTTGGTGGAAATCACCGACAGCCGATCCAGGTTTAACATTAACACTTTCATCACTAGTAATTATTCTATCGCATTATTATGGAATAAAATTACGTGGCACAAAGCATTATGTTAAAGGTTATTTCACTCCGGTATGGTTCTTATTTCCGATTAAGATTATTGAGGAGTTTGCTAACACATTAACACTTGGTTTGCGTCTATTCGGTAACCTATTTGCGGGAGAAGTACTACTTGCATTATTAGTTGGATTAACGACTTCAGGATTTTTAGGATTTATCGGTGGAGCAGTACCATATTTAGCATGGTCAGGATTTAGTGTATTTATCGGAGGAATCCAAGCATTTATTTTCACCATGTTGTCAATGGTTTACATTTCACACAAAGTAAGTGAAGATCATTAAGAAATTTTAAAATATTAATTAACCAGCTTTATAATTATAAAACTGGAAATTATAAAATATTATATATACTTTTAGGGAGGATTTTATATTATGGGACTTTTAGCGGCGGCAATCGCAGTTGGATTAGGTGCATTAGGTGCAGGTATTGGTAACGGTCTTATCGTTAGTAAAACAGTTGAAGGTGTTGCACGTCAACCAGAACTAAGAGGTCAATTGCAAACAATTATGTTCATCGGTATTGGTTTAGTTGAGGCACTTCCGATTATCGGGGTAGTTATTGCATTAATGGTAATGGGTCGATAATAGATTTTTTAATTAGGCGAAGCGAGTTGGTTAAACTTCGCCACAGTTTTGTTTAAATAACGTATTATCCTAGAGAGGAGTGAATTGTGTGCTAGGAGGATTTCATTTAATAGATATGGTAGTCATGCTCTTTTTCTTTATCCTGCTTATGTACTTGGTGAGCAAATTTGCTTGGGGACCAGTAATGAACATGATGCAGAAACGAGAAGAGTATGTTGCAGGGGAAATAGAGGCAGCTGAAAAAAGTCGAGCTGAAGCAGAGAAAGCATCCAAAGAGGCTGTTGAACAACTGAGACAGACGAAACAAGAAGCACAACAAATTATTGAAGATGCAAAAAACGCTGGAATGAAGCAAGAACAAGACATTGTAGCATCTGCAAAAAATGAGGCAGAAAGAATTAAACTAGCTGCCCAAGAAGAAATTCAAAATGAAAAAGAAAAAGCAATTCAAGCACTTCAAGATCAAGTTGCTTCATTATCTGTCCTAATTGCTAGTAAAGTAATTGAAAAAGAAATTAGCGCACAAGATCAAGATAAGCTGATCGAGGACTATATTAAACAGGTAGGAGAAGAGCAATGAGTGAAGCAGTAGTTGCCAAACGATATGCAGACGCTCTTTTTCAACTAGCTAGTGAAAATAACAAGATTGATAAGCTTATTTCTGAATTACAGCTAGTGAAAACAGTTTTTAAAGATGATAAAAATATTATAAACTTTTTAAATCATCCACGTGTAAAAAATGAAGATAAAATGAAGCTCATCGATGAAGCGTTTAAACAAAATGATAAAGATGTAGTGAATACATTAAAAATTCTTGTTGAGCGTCATCGTATAGATACGATTACTTCAATCGTTAATGCGTTTGTAGAACAATATAATGAAGCAAACGGAATTGCAGCAGCTGATGTTTATTCTGTACGTGCTTTATCTGAAGAGGAACAAACGAATATAGAAGCTTCATTGAAAACGCAACTTGGTAAAAAAAGTGTATTAATTAATAATATTGTTGATCCATCGTTATTAGGTGGACTAAGAATCAGAGTTGGAAATACGATTTATGACGGATCGATTAGTGGAAAACTAAATCGAATTAAACAAACATTCGCATCTAGTACTATTTAAGGATAGGGGTGACATGGTATGAGCATTACTGCTGAAGAGATCAGTACGCTGATAAAACAGCAAATTGAAAACTACGATTCTGAAATTGAAATCTCAGACGTCGGTACAGTTATCGAAGTAGGGGACGGAATTGCACGTGCCCATGGCTTGGATAATGTAATGGCTGGTGAACTAGTCGAATTTTCAAACGGTGTCGTAGGTTTAGCACAAAACTTAGAGGAAAGTAATGTCGGGATCGTTATTTTAGGTCCATATACAGAAATAAAAGAAGGCGATGAAGTTCGTCGTACAGGACGAATCATGCAAGTACCAGTAGGAGAGGAACTAATCGGACGAGTGGTGAACCCATTAGGGCAACCAATTGATGGTAAAGGCCCAATTGAAACATCAAAAACACGTCCAATCGAATCAGATGCACCAGGTGTTATGGCGCGTAAATCGGTTCACGAACCACTTCAAACTGGGCTTAAAGCGATCGATGCCCTCGTACCAATCGGAAGAGGACAGCGTGAGCTTATTATCGGTGACCGTCAAACAGGTAAAACAACTGTAGCGGTTGACACAATCTTAAACCAAGCAGATCAAGATATGATTTGTATTTATGTTGCAATCGGACAAAAGGAATCAACCGTTCGTGGAACAGTTGAAACATTCCGTCGTTACGGTGCACTAGACTATACTATCGTTGTAACAGCTGGAGCATCTGACCCAGCGCCACTTCTTTACTTAGCTCCGTATGCTGGAGTATCTATGGGTGAAGAATTCATGTATAACGGAAAACACGTACTTGTTGTTTATGATGACTTATCTAAACAAGCTGCAGCATATCGTGAGTTATCACTACTTTTACGTCGTCCACCAGGTCGTGAGGCATTCCCAGGGGATGTATTCTATCTACACTCACGCCTTTTAGAACGTGCTGCTAAATTAAATGACGATTTAGGTGGCGGTTCATTAACTGCACTTCCTTTCGTTGAAACACAAGCAGGGGACATTTCAGCCTATATTCCAACAAACGTAATTTCCATCACAGACGGACAGATTTTCTTGCAGAGTGATCTATTCTTCTCAGGAGTGCGTCCAGCGATTAACGCGGGGTTATCTGTATCACGTGTTGGAGGAGACGCACAAATAAAAGCAATGAAAAAAGTTGCGGGTACACTACGTCTAGATCTAGCAGCATACCGTGAACTTGAAGCATTTGCTCAGTTCGGTTCAGACCTTGATAAAGCAACACAAGCCCGACTAAATCGTGGTCAACGTACAGTTGAAGTGTTGAAACAAGGCTTACACAAACCGCTTCCTGTTGAAAAACAAGTGATGATCATCTATGCATTAACACATGGATTATTAGATGATATTGCTGTTGATGATATCGTTCGCTTTGAAGAAGAGTTCCATGTATGGGCAGATACAAATGCCAAAGAAGTCCTTGATACGATTAAAGAAACGGGACAACTAGCTGATGATGCGGATATGACAGCAGCAGTTGAAGCATTTAAGAAAACATTCTTACCTACTGAAAAGAACGCGTAATTTTTACAGTAGAAAAGAACTAAATTTAAATTTATGAAACAGAATTATATGCGATTAACACATACACGTCTGTTTTAGAGAGGTGGTGAAAAGCTTGGCATCACTTAAAGATATTCAAGACCGAATAAAGTCCACAGGGAAAACAAAACAAATTACAAAAGCAATGGAAATGGTGTCTGCTTCTAAATTAAGTAGAGCTGAAGAAAATGCGAAACGTTATTCCTCATACAGTAATAAAATCCAGGAAGTTATTGCTAATATCGCAAGTAACAGTACGGATGTTACCCATCCAATGTTAGAACGTCGTGAAGTGAAAAAGACTGGCTATATTATTGTAACTGCGGACAGCGGACTAGCAGGTGCGTACAATAGTAACGTACTTCGAAGACTTCATCAAACAGTCCAAGAAAGACACACATCAAAAGAGCAATATACAGTTATTGCGATTGGACGTATGGGGGTTGATTTTTGCCAGAAACAGAATATGCCTGTAGCAGATACTGTTGTAGGTCTACAAGATCAACCGAAATATGCAGAAATTAAGGAAATTGCTTCTAATGCTGTACAACTATATGAAGATGAAGAAATTGATGAACTGGTCATTATTTATAACGAGTTTGTAAGTGCCATTTCTCAAGTTGTACAAATAAATACACTTGTACCGATTTCCAATATTGACAGTGTGAAAGCGACAAGTACCTATGAGTATGAGCCAGATGAAGAACAAATATTAAAAGTTCTTTTACCTCAATACGCAGAAAGCTTAATTTACGGTGCACTCCTTGAAGCAAAAGCAAGTGAGCATGCTGCACGAATGACTGCAATGAAGAGTGCAACAGATAACGCGGACGAACTAATAGATGAGTTAACGTTATCATTTAACCGTGCCCGCCAAGCTGCTATTACACAGGAAATCACCGAGATTGTTGGTGGAGCAGCAGCATTAGAATAATTTATGAATCGAATATTTGAAAAGGAAGTTAGGAGGGAAATCGATTGAGTAAAGGTTATGTTACACAAGTAATGGGACCAGTTGTCGACGTTAAGTTTGAAGAAGGACAACTACCTGAAATTTATGATGCGCTACATGTTGAATTTGATAATACAGATGAAACTGCACAGAACGAAGCTAGAACACTCGCATTAGAAGTAGCATTACACCTTGGCGACAACTCTGTCCGCACAATTGCGATGTCATCAACGGATGGAGTACAACGTGGAATGAACGTTAAAACTACGGGTGGACCGATTTCTGTTCCTGTCGGTGATGTGACGTTAGGCCGAGTGTTTAACGTATTAGGTGAACACATTGATTTAGGAGAGGATCTTCCAGCAGATACGAAGCTTGATCCAATCCATCGTGAATCACCGAAATTCGAAAACTTATCAACAGAAACAGAAATTTTAGAAACAGGCATTAAAGTTGTTGACTTACTCGCTCCATATATTAAAGGTGGAAAAATCGGTTTATTTGGTGGTGCAGGAGTAGGTAAAACAGTTTTAATTCAGGAACTTATTAACAACATCGCTCAAGAACACGGGGGAATTTCTGTATTCGCTGGTGTTGGAGAGCGTACACGTGAAGGTAATGACCTTTACTATGAGATGAAAGATTCTGGAGTTATTGAAAGAACAGCGATGGTATTCGGTCAAATGAACGAACCACCTGGTGCGAGAATGCGTGTTGCACTTACAGGCCTTACAATGGCTGAACACTTCCGTGATGAACAAGGACAAGACGTGTTACTTTTCATCGACAATATTTTCCGCTTTACACAAGCAGGTTCGGAAGTTTCGGCACTACTTGGACGTATGCCATCTGCGGTTGGTTACCAGCCAACGCTTGCAACAGAGATGGGGCAACTTCAAGAACGTATTACATCAACGGATAAAGGTTCAGTTACATCGATTCAAGCGATCTATGTACCAGCGGATGACTATACTGACCCAGCGCCAGCTACAACATTCGCTCACTTAGATGCAACGACAAACCTTGACCGTGGTTTATCTGAGCAAGGTATTTATCCAGCGGTTGACCCACTTGCTTCAACTTCACGTGCACTGGACCCAGAAATTGTTGGAGAAGAGCATTACGAAGTAGCAACAGCGGTTCAACGTACTTTACAACGCTACCGTGAATTACAAGATATTATCGCAATTCTAGGTATGGATGAACTTAATGATGAAGATAAGTTGACAGTGTCTCGTGCACGTCGCATTCAGTTCTTCTTATCACAAAACTTCCACGTTGCTGAACAGTTCACTGGCCAGCCTGGATCTTATGTACCAGTTCAAGAAACAGTAAAAGGATTTAAAGAAATCCTTGAAGGTAAATATGACGACCTCCCTGAAGATGCATTCCGTCTCGTTGGTCGTATTGAAGAAGTAGTCGAAAAAGCAAAAGAAATGGCTTAAGATAAAAGTGGTATGCATGATGATAGGGAGTTCCCTATCATCTTCATACAGGGCTAATGATTTAAGGTTTAGGAGGTGTTTCAACTTTGAAAACACTAACAGTAAGTGTAGTTACTCCAGATGGACCTATATTAGAAGATGATTATGAAATGCTAAGCTGTAAAGCAGAGAATGGAGAACTTGGAATATTACCTGGTCATATCCCACTAGTCGCACCATTAACAATTAATGCAGTGCGTTTAAAACGCGAAAATACTGAAGATTTGTTAGCGGTGAACGGTGGTTTTTTAGAAGTAAGACCTGATAAAGTAACCATTTTAGCCCCATCAGCCGAAAAAGCATCTGATATTGACGTTGAACGTGCAAAACGCGCCAAAGAACGCGCTAGTAAATTACTCGAATCAAACAATCCGAATATTGATGTGATGCGAGCAAAATTAGCACTTCATCGGGCAATCAATCGGATAGAAGTAGCAAAACATTAAAAAGTATGAAACCTCATGACCGTGTATGAGGTTTTTTGTTTGTGCGCCAGGCATGGCGACCATCTAGGTGGTGAAAGTCCACTGTGGAGGTACACATCAACCAACCACTAGAGA
>NZ_JBPPZG010000106.1:13254-14039 GCF_051918545.1 Pseudogracilibacillus amylolyticus (SeqCode)
TTGAACCGCCGTATACGGAACCGTATGTACGGTGGTGTGAGAGGGGCGGAAAATTAATTTTCCCCTCTACTCGATTTTTAGTATACGTTATGCTCTTGTGGACAAATCGGAAACATCGTGGTTAAATCGCGAATTGTGTGGATAACGCGTTGTTCCGTGGTTAAATCTTATTTCCCGTGGACAAATCGGAAACTACGTGGTTAAATCACGAATTACGTGGATATTTCTTGTTTCCCGTGGACAAAGCAGCAAACTTTGTGGTTAACCGTAAAATACGTGGATAATGCAATCTCCTGTGGATATTTCTTGTTTCTCGTGGATAAATCGCAAATTACGTGTTTAAATTTTCTTCCGTTAGTTCTATAGTTAAAAGATCCTACAATGATGAAATAGAAAATTGGCTGGATCCCATATATACATAGTACAGACATTATTTACATTCAATTATGCATAACGACAAAATCCTCTGATCCAATTTCAATAAACATTATATTTTTCACACAATATTCGCTATTTCCCGGGAAATGTTTTAATTATTATTTTTTTCGACGTAAAAGATTAGGGTTCACTCGACAAACGTCGTTTTTATATTAAATATTTTGTAATTTGAAAAGAAAACTTAATAAAATCTCGACCATTTAATGACCTCATCAGTTTATTTCTTCATTGACTTTTCCATATGTTCGTGGCATTGTTGACGGTATAAACAAGAAGAGAAGTTAGGTGATAATATGATTTCAATTGGCTATTTCTCAATTATTGGGATGTTGTCACATGTTATATTT
>NZ_JBPPZG010000107.1:0-13929 GCF_051918545.1 Pseudogracilibacillus amylolyticus (SeqCode)
CCCATTTTCACTTCGTTGCCATCGTTTCCTTTATCGTGTGCATCATGATCGTTGGTTTAACTTTAAAATTACCGAAAAAAGAAAAGAATAGAGGATAATTTAAAAATCCTGTTTACTTTACCTTGATTATGGAAAACTAGGGAGGAGATCAGGTAAAGGTGTGTATTGAATGTCAGAACAGCATAAATCCGAAACTCCCAGACATTTTATTTGGAAATATATTATGCTCATTATTGGTGCAACACTTGCAGCGGTCGCCATCGAGTTATTCTTAGTTGACAATAATATTATTGACGGCGGTATTATCGGTATTTCCTTACTACTTAATCATCTTACTAACATTAATTTTGGAATATTAGTATTTATTATTAATTTGCCGTTTTTATATTTTGGCTATAAATATATTGGAAAAAATTTCTTTATCGCTTCACTATTTAGCATTATCGTATTAGCTGTGGTTGAACCTCATCTAAAACAATTTGCCGCAATTACAAATGAACCACTACTTGCTACTGTCTTTGGAGGAATTATTTTAGGTGCCGGAGTTGGCATCGTCATCCGTTTCGGCGGAGCTTTAGATGGTACCGAAATACTGAGCATTCTTATATCAAGAAAAATACCCTTTTCCGTCGGGGAAATTGTTATGTTCTTTAACTTATTCATTTTTGGTTGGGCCGGTTTCGTACTCGGTTGGGAACAAGCAATGTACTCCATTTTGACCTATTATATTGCCTCCAAAATAATCGACGCTGTCACCCAAGGATTCAATGACACAAAAGCAGTTATCATCGTTTCAAATCAATTTGAAAAACTAGCAGTGACAATTAACCAACGTCTCGGTCGCACTGTAACAAGACTGCACGGGCAAAGTGGTTTTAACGGAGACGAAAGAGATGTGATCTATGTAGTCATCATACGACTGGAAATATCAAAACTAAAAGACATTATTATGGGAATCGACCCAGATGCCTTCACCACCATCATGGACGCTCAAGAAGCTCACGGTGGAAGATTCTATTCACCGATTCAAAAAAAATCATAATGAGTACTTTCCCCCTATCAAGTCTAATATTTTGATTATGATTCAGCTTATTCGTTATCATTATAAGTATAAAATAAGAAAAAGGAAGTGAATTCATGGATTTTGTAACGTTAAACAATGGTCTTCGTATGCCTCAACTTGGTTACGGCGTATGGCAAGTACCGAATGAAGAAGCAACTCCGGCTGTTAAACAAGCATTAAATGTAGGGTATCGTTCAATTGATACAGCAACAATATACGGGAATGAAAGTGGTGTTGGTAAAGCACTCGCTGCTAGTGACATTTCACGAGAAGATTTATTTATAACAACAAAAGTATGGAACGCCGATCAAGGCTATGACAATACATTAAAGGCTTTCGACACGAGCCTTGAAAAACTCGGTCTCGATTATGTTGACCTGTATTTAATTCACTGGCCAACTCCAATGTATAATACATATGTTGAAACATACAAAGCATTAGAAAAATTATATAAAGATGGTCGCACAAAAGCAATCGGCGTTTGTAACTTCGATATTGATCATTTACAACGAATATTGGATGAGTGTACGGTCACTCCTGCTGTTAATCAAGTAGAATGTCATCCATATTTACAACAGAAGGAATTAAAGAAATTTTGCGAAGAACATAATATTTTTCTTGAAGCATACAGCCCATTAATGAATGGTAAAACTGTATTACAAGATGAAATCATTAAAAAAATAGCGATCCAATATGAAAAAACACCGGCTCAAGTTATATTACGATGGCATTTGCAATCTAACTCTATCGTGATTCCAAAGACGGTAACCCCTTCCCGAATGGAAGAAAATATAAATGTTTTTGATTTCGAGTTAAGTGAAGCTGATATGGATCAAATTGCCGAATTAGACCGAAATGAACGAATTAATTCAGTCCCAAGCGAAATGAACGTTCGATAAAAGATGTGGAAAGTGAAAGAATAACATATGCTATTCTTTCACTTTCCAAAAATTCATCCTTTTAGATCAATTTTTCCTCCAAGATACGGATGTGGAGCTGCTGGACTAGATTGATTCATCATTTCAATTAGCGCAGCCCCATTCATTTCTGCAGTAGACATGGCATTTTTCATCACAGCAAGACTCGCCTGCTGTTTTACTTGTGATTGATTCATCACAACCGATAGTGCCGCAATATCCACGAAAACCCTCCTAACAATAAAGAATCCCTTCATCTACTATATCGGTTTACAAACAATTTTTTCAAATCATCTCAAGATCCTTCTCTCTTTTACTTTCTATTGCCTTTCCATTTCTTTAGATCAAATAGAATTTCTAATATTTCATCGGCATTATGAAGTTTTTTTACCTCTTCGATGAAAATTGCCTTCTCTATATCAGATAGTGTTAAATCAGTTTCAAAAAAACTTACCAATACATCCATTTCCCTCAAATCTAATTTCAGCCTCGCAAGTGTCTTGTAAAATTCTAACTTAACTTTAACCTTTTCATCCTTGGCATACCTCATTTTGCTGAAAAAAGCAGCAGCAACCGGATTATCCTTTTCAATAAACGTACGCCAGTTTTGTTTTCGTAAATGTAACGTAAAATAATGAAAATTGAGCACTTCTAAGTCCGAAAACGGTACACTATATTTATTTTTATCCCAAGCTTCTTCATATCTATAAATAACTAAGGAGCATATAAGTTTTTCAATCATATGTAAACGTGTAAACATTTTATTAAAAATAGGTAGGTTAGAACTTTGTGGTTTTACATGGACAGAAACCAACGCATCGTTTTTGTTCCAAGTACCTTTGGTAACAAAATGTAAAACACGTTTGTTACCACTAAAAAGTTCTGTTAACCTTTCTTTCGGAAAAAATGTAATGCGTTCAAATTCAATTTGCTCACGGATTTCTGGAAAAAATGCTTCTAAAAATTCTTCAAAAAACATCTCAATTAGTTGTTTTAATAATTGATCATGTTTCGAATAATATGGGATTTCCTCCCTTATGAAAAAAATTCGTTGGCTTGAAGGAGTAACTTCTGGCATTTTAGTTAGTGGCATTCGTAACACACCCTTACACATAGTGGATGAGCATCTTGATGAAGTTCTAATTCTATTGTAATATAAAACATAGGTGCGAACAAGTGTTTTATAAAAATCCCTCCCCTTGTACAAGACACTCCATCGATAGAATGATTGAAATGTTATTTTTCCGGTTTATACATTGGTTAAGAGGGATACCTATTCTCCCCCAATTCCAAAAGTCCTCCAATAAGGAACGGATCACAAAAACAACTATTGGTTATAATTCTAAAACGTGTTATAATCGTTATAACCGTTATAACAAAATGGACGAGGTGATCATTCATGACAAAATATGAACGTAAAATAACTAAGATCGGAAACAGCTATGGAATTACATTACCAAAAAGATTGTTGAAGGAAGCAAATATTTCGTATGGAGACAATGTCACAGTGGAAGTAAAAGATGGAAAGATTATGTTGCAAAGAGTAGAAGAAATAAAGCTACCTGATGGGGTAGACAATGAATTTATGGAACTCTTAACCGATGTGATTAAAGAACATGAAACTGCTTTTAAAGGACTAGTTGAACGATGAGGGAATCAAGAGAAAAGATAGTTTACCTTACCATTCATCAAGTAATTGCTATAAACACCATGCAAATAAACGTTTTTTCACCAAAAGAACAAATCGGTGTGAAAGAACCGGCTTTATTAGATTCTGCACTAAACAGACCGAAGCAAACTGTATTTGAAAATGATGCCTATCCAACTATTTTTGAAAAAACTTGTGCACTTACAGAATCGCTTGCTAAAAATCATCCCTTTCACAATGCAAATAAACGAACAGCTCTTGCTTCATTAATTATTTTTCTCAAACTAAATGGCTATGAATGGATAATGGGTGTTATAGAAGAACAAGACTTTATTGTGAATATAGTAACTAATAAATATACATTTAATGAAATTGTAGAAATAATCAAGAAACATAGCAGGAAATTATAAATATTAAAAAACCAAGTATCTTTTTTCGACACTTGGCTGTATAATTATTCTCTCACGTTTATGACATCCATTTTGGTGGTGTGTTTTTATCCCAGTAAATTTCTCCGATTTCATAATGCTCTTCAAAATTATCTTTACTTAAATGATAGTGAAAATTAAACCAATATCCTTCGAGAGGCCGATTTTCACGACGTACATGAAATCTCGCAATATCTTTTTTATTCCGCTCATCATATACGTGAAAGATTCTTTCCCCAAATCCGCTTGATGGGCGTTCCGTAATTGCATAATACGGCACCGCATCCTCATTGGCATCAGCGATAATTGTCGTTATTACTTCTTCCATGACCGGCAAGATGTTCACCGTAAATTCATCTTCTATTTGAGAAGCAATTTTAGGACCTAGTTTCGTAATTGTTTGCTCTTGCGCTTGCGTAATTAGCAAACTTGTAAAATCAATATCGGAATCACTATCAAACGTAGAACCCTCATAAGTTGATTCAGGTTCTTCTAAATCCATGACTTTCGTATATTCATTATTTTCACTAGGATTTGAATTAGAAGATATATCTTTACTTTCAGCCGCATCCGTATTTAAAGAGACCGGAGGCACATACATCCCTAATGTCATAATCGCTATTAAAATTACAAAGGTCTTTCTCATCCATAGTTTCATAGAAACAATCCCCTATGTATCTTCTTTATTAAATTTTACCATTTTTCACGAACTTGTCTAGGGGTATTTTTTAGAAAACTTAGCATTCGTTAAAGAAAACATGCCCCTTCAAAGGGGTATGCCGACGTCAGGCGCAAAGCCTGTTCTTAGTCGGCCTTCCTCAGATTGGCGAAAGACAGAAGTGATGTTGCGCTTATGCTCTTGAGTGCAAGCCTTGGCGAGAACTAAAGTTGCACTTACGACGCACAGGACGTGCTAGTACTGGCGTTGCGACAAATCTTTACGGTGGGACGAAAGCGTAGCTACAGTCCCAGGACGTCGCGCTTTTAGCCAGTGAGCAGTAAGAAAGGATTTATACTTATCTGCCAAGAAAGGATTTATACTTTCTTATCTGCCTAAAAAGGGACTTTATATTAAAGCAATTATATTACTCATTAGTTGGTAAAATAAGTATATATTTAACCGTCATTTCTTGATATAATTTATTCACAATTAAGAAATTTACCCGGACGGCTATACAGACTTTTAGCTCGAAGCAAATACAAAATTTTTAAACTATATTTTACATAGAAAATCGGCTGGCTGCGGATTCACCAATAATGTTCGACTGGAGGGAGAAAGGTGAAAAAAGAAAAATTAATTAGAAAATATGATAAACAAGTAAAAATGTACGAAAAAAATAGAAACCATGAAACACTTAATAATTGGAGAAGCAAATTATTAAAAAGTGCCTATGGAAATATTCTCGAAGTTGGGATTGGGGTTGGTGCCAACTTCCCATTTTATAACAGAGAAAATGTGCACATAACAGGTGTTGATTTTAGTCAGCAGATGATTAAAAGCGCTGAGCGATTGGCTTCCACCATACAAATAAAAGCAAATTTTATACAGAACGACATCGATCAATTACGGTTTGAAGAAAATGCATTTGATTGTATCGTTTCTACCCTAACACTTTGCAGCTATCCGGAACCAGTTGCTACATTAAAGAAGTTTAATGAGTGGTGTAAACCTAATGGCACGATATTACTTATGGAACATGGTCTCAGTACTAAAAGATTACTTTCTACTACGCAAAAGATAATTAATCCGTTATTTAAAAAAATATCCGGATGCAACTGCAACCGTGATATGCTTGCTATAATTGAACAGTCCGATCTACAGATTAAGCATGTGGAACGCTATTGGCAAGATATCATGTGTTTAATGTGGGCAAAACCATCTAAACAAGTTTAGAAGAATCACTTCTTTCCAAGCTTACGATATCCTTATCATTCATATAGGACACCCACATATCGTTTATCGTCCGTTCGATAATTTAAACCAAAAAGTTTTTTCCCACCTCCTATTTTTAGATGCCAGTGAACGAAACAGCGAATATCAGAACAAAATCCGTTCTGTCTAATTTCATCGTTTCTTGATATAATTGCTGAAACGAGAAGGCCTTTTTCTAAAATGTTTTTTGCCGGACAAGCATACATTTAAGTGAAAGTACTTCTCTTTTTTAATACAATTTCGTAACGAACTTGAGTAACAATTTATAAAGTAGTTCCCCTATTATCGCCAAAGGAGGTTTTTACATGCTAAAAAAGAATATGAGATTGTTAGTATTTTTAAGCACGTTACTTTTTTTAGCGGCTTGTAACTCTGGTTCAGATAATTCGAATCACGAAATGGAAGATGCAAAGAGCGAAAGTCAAATGTATTCGCACAGTGGCACAGAAGAAGCCGATACAGAAAGTTCAAACGATTTTGCAGCAATCGAAATGAAGGATCAAGCATTAGAAAATGAAGCAGAAAGTCAAGATGAAGAAAAAATTGAGCTTGCTCAAACAGATCGAATGATCGTTCACCAAGCCCAATTACATATTAATGTGAAAGACATTGATAAAGCTCAAGCCAACATTGAATCCAAAGCTAATAAATATGGTGGATATATCGTTGAATCAAACATATATCGAGAAAACGAGGATGATAATACAGCTTATATAAAGGTGAGAATTCCAGAGAAAGATTTTAAAGCCTTTTTATCGGATACAGAAGAAACTGCTGCCGAAGTTCTGGAACGAAATGTAACTGGAGAAGATGTAACCGAACAATTTGTAGATTTGGAATCAAGATTAAAATCCAAACGAGCAGTTGAAGAAAGATTGCTGGAGTTCATGAATGATGCAAAAAAGACAGAGGATTTATTAAAAATATCGGACGATTTAGCAACCGTACAAGAAGAAATTGAAGTTATCGTCGGGAAAATGAACTACCTTGAAAATCAAACCTCTTTTTCGACAATTGAAATATCAATGTATGAAAATCGCGTCAAAATACCCGAACTAGAGAATAAAGATTTAGATACATGGGAAAGAGCGCAAAAACAACTTGCCACCAGCATTAATCTTATCCTTGCAACCGGGTCAGGAATAATAGTATTTCTCGTCGGGAATCTTCCTATTATACTAATACTCTCAGTAGTTGTGCTAGTTGTTTATTTAATCGTAAAAAGAAGGATAAGAAAATGGAAAGATAATAGTAACGGAAGTTAATACACCCCGAGACAGAGCTTTGAAGTAAAAGTCGAGAAGATTATAATACAAAGAAATTACTTGATGAACTATACAATGATTTTTTGGTACTTTTGAATAATGTAATTAATGAGCATGCAAAAGCATTTAAAGGGTTAGTTGAAGGATGACAGATTGGGATAATACTTTACTCATGAAAACTTTTATTTTCTGAATGTGAGTTTTTTGATATTTCTAGGTAGTCCGAACCATTAAATGATCACCTATCCCGGGCACACGACTACATTCCCAACTTCTCTGTACAAGACTGTGGGAATGTAGTCCATATTATTACGTTTGCCTATTTTTATTCTGATAGCAAGTAATTTAGTTAAGCCCACCAAATCTCTGGTGGAGGTTCTTCTATATTAACCCGCTTTAAATTACGAACCGCTTGAGAAAAACCTTCTTCCATTGACATAATTGGATCCTCGTGTTCAATACTTATAACATAATCATAGCCGTATGTTCTTAGTGCACTTACGATATTAGACCATTCTTGAATACTATGTCCATAACCAACCGTACGAAAACTCCACGCTCTACTCTGAATTGCATGATAAGGTTGCATATCTGTTAATCCATACATATTTACATTATCTTGATCAATATAAGTATCTTTCGCATGAAAATGATGAATAGCTTTTTCTTTACCAAGAATTTTTATTGCAGCAACTGGATCGATTCCTTGCCACCATAAATGGCTTGGATCGAGATTAGCACCAATTGCTTCATCTGTTTCCTCACGTAATTTAAGCATTGTATACGGGGTATGAATTAAAAAACCAGCATGTAATTCAATGCCAATCTTTACTCCATGATCTTTCGCGAATTGCCCCATCTGCTTCCAATATGGAATGAGTTCCTCCTCCCATTGCCATTTCAAAATATCTTCATATACAGTTGGCCAAGGGGTGACTGGCCAATTCGGATATTTAGAGTTTTCATGGGATCCAGGTATTCCAGAAAAAGTATTTACTACCGGTACCTGTAGCATCTCTGCTAGCATTATTGTTTTAACCAATGTGTCATGGGATTTTTTTGCATGTTCTTTGTTTGGTGAAATGGGATTATCATGACAACTAAATGCACTAATCATCAATCCACGGGAATGTATTTTATCTAAGTATTCTTTCCGATACTCTTCATCTTCAAGTAATTTATCTAAATTACAATGCGCATTTCCGGGGTTACCACCTGTACCGATTTCAACCGCTTGTACCCCTACTTTTTGAACATAGTCAAGCATGTCATCTAATTTCATATCAGAAAATAATACAGTAAATACGCCTAATTTCATCTCTATCCCTCCTCATGTCTTTTATTCGACTTCGTTCACTAGATAGAATCTAGACGAACTATTTAAAATAATCTTTTAACATAGTATTGGAAACTCATGAATCCATCCATTTCTCTCATGCCACAAATACTAGAGTCATTTTCTTTTTGCTTCTTTTTCAACTCACATGAACCATTCTGCCGTTTTCTGCCGCTTCCAACATAGAGAGCACTACTTTTAACGATAATAATGCTTGTTCACCAGTAACAGGTGGAGTCTCATCAAAACGTATACACTGTATAAATGCATCAATAACACCTGAATTGGACTGATTATCATTCGTTTGTATTGGCTCCACTTCGTAGTGAATTTTTTCTCCATTATGTTTCATTACTTGTATTTGGTACGTTGGATTATTATATATTTTCATTATTCCACGTTCAAAATAAATAATCGTACTATTATCTTCTTCACCATAATACGTCCAAGAAAAAGATGCTGTACCTAATCGGCCTCGTTTTGTCTTCAAACTAGCTACAATATTGTCGCACACTTCAATTGGGTTATTGTACTCATCTTTTTTATCAAGCGCTCCTTGAAAAGCACATACCTGTTCGATCTCATCATCTAATAAGAAGTGAAGTAAATCTATTTTATGAATTCCTAAATCTCCAAGTACTCCAAACCCAGAACGATTCTTTTTAAAAAACCAAGTAGAGTTAGTCTTATTCGTTCCCCAATGTTCAGGACCTTTATGACCAAAAGATGTTTTAAAAGTAAGTACATTTCCTAATTCATTACTTTCTATTATTTGTTTAGCTCGTATATGTGCTTTCGTGAATCTTTGATTGTGAGCAACCATTAGCTTTTTACCAGACTTCTTTTGCGCTTCAATCATCTGATTGGCATGCTCAACTGAGAGTGCAATTGGCTTTTCACATAACACATGCTTTCCATGTAACAATGCCTCTGTAGAAAAAATATGATGGTACTCATTTGAAGAACAATCACTGATGGCCTTGATTGTAGTATCCAATAACAGTTCCTCAACACTGTGTGCAACACTACCCTCAAACTGCTTCGCCATCGCCTCCGCTCGTTCAATATTCCGATCGTAAAACACCAGATCCGAAACAGATTGATTCGCTTTATATTCTGGTGCGTGCCGATGTTTTGCAATTGAACCACACCCAATAATCCCCACTCTTATACTCATCTTATTTCCTCCCTGTGTGAATAAACATGGAACCATCGATATGCATGTCAATCTAACCTGACGTAGATTCGCGAATGACTAATTCATGATCTAAGACAACACTTTCTACTTCCTCACCCTTTATTTTATCCATCAGCATCTGTGCAGCAATCGTACCCATTTTGTACATGGGCTGTTCGACAGTAGTTAATGTTGGATGAGTCATATTAGAAAAATCAATATTATCAAAACCTACTACAGCGATATCATTAGGAACTTGAAGTCCTTGGGCATGGATTTCTTTTAATGCTCCGATAGCAAGTAAATCTGAAACAGAAAACACTGCAGTTAGTCGGTCTGTTTCACTTAATAAACTCCGCATTGCTTGTTGACCGGATTCAAAACTTAATTGTTGTGTATAACGAATATATGTTTTATTAAATGGTATACCATGCTCTTCCAGCGCTTTTTTATAACCTGTTTCACGTTGCCTGGCGTATAAGTATTTCTTATCCGAATTAATAAAAGCGATATCTTTATGACCAATTGATATTAAATGTTTTACAGCTCGGTACGCTGCCTTTTCGCTATCAATTGTTACGTAAGAAATACCACTATCGACTGCATATTCACTACATTGAATAATACTGTGTCGTTCTGCTAATTGTAACAACGTTTTTAAGTTAATTGCAGGATCCATTGAAATAATACCATCCGCCATTTTTTTTCGAACTAAATCAAAATAAATATTTCTTCGCTCAGGGTTAGAATCCGTTTCACATAACAAAACATTATAGCTTTGACTTAATGCTGTCGTTTCAATTCCTTTAATAATTTCAAAATAAAAGGGATTTGAAATTTTAGGAATTAATACTAAAAGCAAACGACTTTCGGAGTTTCGTAAATTTCTTCCTAGCATACTTGGTTCATAGTTTAATTTCTTAATTGCATCTTCTACTTTTAATTTTGTTTTAGTTGCCACTGTACTATGATTATTCAGTACTCTAGAGACAGTAGCAACTGACACACCAGCCAATTCTGCGACTTGTTGTATGTTTGCCATTTATCCTTCCTTCTTTCACCTACTCAAATTTACGTATAATTATACTTATTTTTACATTGACTCTATCCCACCTGCTGTTTTCTTTGTAACAGCACAGCGCAAATTACAATTAATCCTTTAAATGCATCTCTCAAAAATGGAGGGACACCAAATAGATTTAATAAATTATTCATAACAGCAATAATTAACATACCGTAAACAGTTCCAAGAATAAATCCCCTTCCTCCACTCATACTCGTTCCACCTACAACTGCTGCTGCAATTGCGTCCATTTCCACTCCTCTACCAGCATTAGAAAAGTCCATAGATCCGATACGAGAAACTTGAATAATAGCTGCTATAGAAACAAGGAGTCCCATTAGTGCATATACTTGAAGCTTGATTTTATCTACTTTAACTCCTGATAACATCGCTGCTTTCTCATTTGAACCAACAGCTATAATTTGTCTTCCAAAAACAGTTCGCTTCGATACATAATAAAGGATTGCTGCAATAATTGCCCAATAAATAATCGGCATGAGCATATAGTTTCCCACTTTAAAACTAGCAATTGTTAAAAACTCTGCTGGTACTTGTGTATTATATCCTTGCATAAAATGTTGAGTTACACTTCTAAAGATCATCATAGCTCCCAATGTAGCAATAAACGGAGGTACTTTTCCTTTTGTAATTGTTAGTCCAATTAAAGCTCCTAATAAGTAGCCCATCACTAACACGATAATAATTGCAACAATAAATGCAGGAATACCTGTTAATCCGATCAATCCTAACAAACCTTTACTCCCAGTATCGATTAAAACCATCAAAAAAGCACCTGTTGCAACTAATGTAGCACCAACCGATAAATCAATTCCTTCTGACATAATAACAAGTGTCATCCCTAAAGCAATGATTCCTACACCCGCATTATTTCTAAGAATATTTAGCCAATTACTCATCCATGATTGAAACCAACTACCAAAAGAGTCATAATCAAATCCTAAAACTAATGTCTGGATGATTACCATAATAATAAGGACAACAAACGTACTAAACAATGGTTCATTTATCCACTTATTTTTAATCCGTCCAAAGGTGTTTCTCATATGATTTTCCCCCTACTAACTCAGTTTCCCTCCTGTTGCTAATGTCATCATATTATGCATATTCATCGCGTCTCCAACCACTTCTCCTTGAATCTCCCCATGATACATGACAACTGCTCGATCACATATACGGATGACTTCAGTTGCCTCATCTGAAAGCACAACAATAGCAAGACCTTCTTCAGCGAGTTTTAAAATGATATCGTAAATCTCTTCTTTCGCTCCGACATCGACACCCTGTGTAGGATTATCTAGTATAAGCAACTTTGGTTCGGTTGCTAACCATTTAGCAAGAACAACCTTCTGCTGATTTCCACCGGAGAGGCTATTAATGCTATCAATAAGCTTACCCATTTTAATTCGCAATGATTTTCGCTGATGTTCAAAGGTCTCTTCATGTTTTTCCATATTTATAATACCTAGTTGTGAAAACTTAGACCAAGTAGTAATAGTCGCATTTTCAATAATATTCATATCTTTAAGAATAGCATTCTCTTTTCTATTGTTTGGAAGGTATGCAATTCCTTTCTTTATAGCATCAACTGTATTGTTTAATGTTGTTTCCTTTTCTTCAAAATACATTTTTCCTGACAAGATATTTTTTGCCCCGAAAACAGATTGAAAAAGTTCACTACGGCCATCACCAAGCAATCCAGTCACTCCAACAATTTCTCCACTTTTAATCAAAAAATTTATATCCCGAAAAGTATGGGTGCTTGTAAATCCTTCTAAACGTAACACTGTATTTCCTATCTTCTTTTTTCTACGTAACTTTTCTGTTCTTACATCATGCCCGACCATAAAACGAGCAAGATCATTCGTCGTTACTTCACTTACCTTTCCTTCTGCAACGAGACTACCATCACGCAAGACAACGTATTGATCACAGATTTGCATAACTTCATTCAATTTATGGGATATAAAAATAATTCCAACACCACGTTCTTTCAATGTTTTCATCATTGTAAAGACACGTTTTATTTCTTGCTCTGTTAAAGAAGTAGTAGGTTCATCCATAATAATGATTGACGCATTTGTCATCATTGCACGGCAGATTTCAACAATTTGCTTGTAAGACGAATCAAGTTGATGAACCATCGTTTTCGGATTCAAATCGACATTTATTTCTTTAAAAATAGCTTCTGTTTTTTTAATCATCGTTTCTAAATCTAAACTTCCGCTTTTTGTTTTTATTTCTCTGCCCAAAAATATATTTTCATAAATAGGTAAATCGTTAATCAAATTTAATTCTTGGTGGATAAAAGCGATCCCAGCCTTCTGTGCATGTGTTGGAGATTCTATATGAACTTTCTTGTTATCAATCAAAATTGTACCCGCATCCATTTGATGTACTCCACCAAGAATATTCATCAATGTTGATTTTCCAGCTCCGTTTTCACCTAACAAAGCACAAATATGACCACCTTGTATTGTAAAAGAAACATCTTTTAGTACAACAACATTATTACCAAATGACTTTTTAATGTTTTTCATCTCAATGATCATGACATCACTTCCAGATTTTTATTGAAAAGAGAAGCTATACCTTTCATATAGCCTCTCTTGTACAGCAGATACCTCTTAACTCCATGATCAATTAATACGGTGAATCTGTATCAATAAATTCCTCATAATTATCTCTATCTACAATCGTGGTTGGAATGATAATTTGCTCCTCCACGTCTTCCCCTTTTAATACTTTAAGCGCTACATCTACCGCATCTTTCACCATTGCCGGGCTGTATAAAGCTGATTGGATCCAAATATCTTCGTTTTGTGGCATCATATTAAAGTATTCCTGCATCCCGCCACCGCCAGTTACGACTTTAATATCATCTCTTCCAGCTTCTTCAATCGCTTGTAATACACCCACCGAAGTTTCGTCATCTAAGGAATAGACGGCATCAATTTGACTATTCGCTGTTAGAATGTCAGAGAAGTCACTCAATCCGGCTTCCCGCGTGAATTCTGTCGCATATGTTTGAATCGTTAAATCTGGTGCAATTTCTGCGATTGTATCTTCGAATCCTTTCTT
>NZ_JBPPZG010000108.1:0-13797 GCF_051918545.1 Pseudogracilibacillus amylolyticus (SeqCode)
TAAACAAGTTTTTCAAGAAATTAATGATGCATTAAGTAGAGATCCAAAGTATGCGGAAGGGGTTAATGCTGTTTATCAATTTAATTTAACGGATGAAGACCCTGGAATATATCAACTGATATTAAAAAATGATCATCGTTCAACCGCTGAAGGAGAAAAAGAAAAAGCGGATTGCACGCTCCATATGAAGGCAGACGATTTTGTACAAATGGCGGAAGGTAAATTAAATGGAACACAAGCTTTTATGAGTGGAAAATTAAAAATTAAAGGAAATATGGGGCTAGCTTTGAAACTGCAAAGTATTTTGGCAACTTATAATAAAGAGAAAAGTAAGTAAGGGGGTTACTAATGATCTCATTTGAGCCAACGGACGAAGAAAAAGCTTTTACAGAGGTGGCATACAAACTTGGAAGGGAAGATATACGACGTTCTGCACGTGAAAATGAGCAAAAAGGTTTTGTCCAACATGAATTGATCGATCAGGTAAACCAATTAGGGTTTTTAACAATGGAGGAACCAGATAGTTTAGGCGGGATGCAATTACCACTTATTTCACAAGTACAGATTTTAGAAGCATTATGTTACGGAGATTTAGGAATAGTTCAAGGCTTTCCAGGATTAGGGGATGGTGCATCAGTACTTCGCGTTATAGGTGATCGACAGATACATGAAGAGCAACGAAATTTCGTTAAAGAAAAAAGTTGTACAATCGCCTTTATTGAGGAAGCTGCAGAAGAAATGGCACAAAGTCGCTTAAAATTAACGAAAACAAGTAATGCCTACATGCTGCATGGAAAATCGAAACCAGTAAGGTTAGGGAAGATAGCGACTCATCTAATAATCGGTATCAAAGATGACACCGGAGACACCACGCTCTTTTGGTTAGATAAAAGCCATAACAAATGGGAAGTTGAAACATGTGATAATCGTTTAGGTTTACGAGAAGCACAGATTGCTAGAATATCTTTTGATGAAGTAAGTTTTTCAGAAAATCAAGTCATCGCAATAGGGAATAATGCAGAAAACATTTTAAAGCAAGCGAACACTAGAATTTATATATTACAAGCGGCAAAGCAGCTGGGACTCATGCAAGCCGCATTAGATTATGCAACAGAATATACAGCGGAACGAAAGGCATTTCAGCAACCGATCGCCAAATTTCAAGGGGTATCTTTTCGAATTGCCAAAATGGTGACGGAAGTAAAAATGCTAAAAAGTCTTGTATGGCAAGCGGCAAAAGCTACAGATGACGGTCATTCAAATGCAGAAGGCTATGCATTAAGCACTATGGTTGCCGCACATAAGGGGGTCCATTTTGTAACTGATTCTGCTGTACAATTGTTAGGCGGCCATGGGTATGTACAAGAATATCCTGTGGAGAAATGGATGAGAGATGCACAAGCCCAAGTAATATTATATGGAAGAGAAAGAGAATTCCTAACACGTCGTGGTGACCAAATTCTAGTAGAGACTGAGAAAAAGGTGATGTCATGATATCGTTTGAATTATCTGAACAGCAACAGCAAATTAAAGAAATGACCCATTGGTTTGCAGAAAACGAAATCCGACCCATTTCTTTAGAGGCAGATAGACTCGGCTATGTGCCTGAAATTTGGTTAGAAAAAGTAAACCAGTTCGGAATTCAACTTAATACCTCATCCATTAGTAATAGTAAAAATGAGAGCGCTAACAAAAAAGGAGAACGCGAAGGGAATCGAATGGCAGTCATCGCAACCGAAGAGCTTGCTTGGGGTGACCCAGCAATTGCTTTATCGTTACCTGGTGCAGGACTTGGGGGCCCTCCTATTCAAAGTAGTGGAACAAAAGAACAAAAAGAAAGGTTTTTGACGATCTTTAAAAATGACAAACCAAGATGGGGCGCATATGCACTGACAGAACCAGAAGCAGGTTCTGACGCTTCCAATATTCAAACAATAGCTACAAAAGTGGATGGCGGTTATCTAATTAACGGCCAGAAGATCTTTATCACAAATGGAGGGCGTGCTTCGTGGGTTGTCGTATTTGCAACAGTTGACCCTTCGTTAGGAAGAGCAGGACAAAGAGCTTTTGTCGTTGAAAAGGGCACACCTGGTTTTACGTGTTCTCGTTTGGTTGAAAAAATGGGATTACGAGCTAATGAAACTGCAGAGTTATTATTTGAAGACTGCTTTGTACCAATTGACAACTTACTTGGCGGTGAAGAACTGTATGAAAAGAAAAATTCTAAACGGTCTGGTTTTCAAACGGCGATGCAAACTTTTGATTCAACAAGACCAATTGTAGCATCGATGGCGATAGGGATTGCGAGGGCGGCCTATGAATATACGTTAGAAATTGTACAACAAAGTTTTCCGTTAAGTGGTAAATATCACCAAATGGCAGCTGAAATGTTTGCCGAAATGGAAGGCATGATTAATGCAGCCCGTTTACTTACGTGGGAGGCAGCGTGGAAAGCAGATCAAGGTATTCCGAATGCGAAGGAAGCCGCCATATGTAAAGCAGTTGCTGGAAAAATGGCACTTGATGTTTGTTCTAAAAGTTTAGAATTATTAGGTCCTATAGGGTTAGAAGGTCATATTGTAGAAAAATTATTTCGTGATGTGAAAGTGTTTGATTTATTTGAAGGGACAAATGAAATTCAGCATCTAGTCATTGCAAGACGTCAATATGAACCATATGGAATTAGAGTTTAGGAGGTAATAGAAATGATTTATGAGCTCATCCAATTGAAACATCATTCAAAAGGAGTGACTTGGATAATTATTGATAACCCTCCTGTTAATGCAATAGGAGAACAACTGATGCAAGAACTAGAAGCAGCTCTTGATGATTTAAATAGTAATCCATCAGTTCGGGTCATTGTAGTAACTTCCAACCATCCAAAAATCTTTCTAGCAGGTGCGGATTTAAAAGGGATGATGACTACAACAGGTGAAATGGATGGTGAAGATGATCCGATCGCACGACAAAGCGCAAGAATGCAGGCCTGTTTTCATAAATTCGCCGAGATTCCCAAACCGGTTATTGCCGCAATTAATGGTTATGCATTAGGTGGTGGATGTGAATTAGCTTTAGCTTGTGATTTCCGAATCATGAGTGGCGGAAAAATTGGATTGACTGAACTGTCTTTAGGGATCATTCCTGGTGCAGGTGGAACACAGCGAATGACTCATATTCTAGGCAGAGCAAGAGCAATGGAATTAATTTTTACTGCCAAAAAATTGACTGCCGAAGAAGCGTATGAAATTGGTTTAATTACGCAAGTTGCCGAAGACTTAGAAAAAGAAACGACCATGTTTGCTGAACGATTGGCAGAAGGAGCGATTCATTCGATGGGACTTGCGAAACAAGCGATCAACGCAGCTGAAAAACCAATAGAGGAAGGATTGAATTTTGAAGCAAAGGCATTTTCAAAAGCATTCACAACAGAAGAACCTGGTATAGGATTACTGGCATTTTTTCAAAAAGAAAAGGCCCAATTTTATCCGAATACATAATTTCAGTATTTAAAAAAGGTGGGATTATAAATGTCTTCTTGGAACAACTTACTAGAAGGAAAAGTTGCCCTCGTAACAGGTGCTTCACGAGGGATCGGACGTGCAGACGCACTCGCGTTAGCAGAAGCAGGGGCAGATGTTGTCGTCACTGACATTTTATTGGAATCGGATGAAAAGAGTGAAGAAGAAGCTGAGAGATTTGGACCAATGGCACAAGTGATGCAAAGTACAAATGTCATGTATGCAAACAAAACGGAGAAACAGATTACAGATATGGGAAGAAGAGCCATGGCAGTAAAAATGGATGTTACGAATCAAGAGCAAGTAGAGGATGTTGTTCAACGCGTTGTAGATGAGTTTGGAAAAATAGATATTTTAATTAATAATGCTGGTACGCTTGATCATGTCTCGCAACTAGAGTATCAAAATGATGAATTTTGGGAGCGAGATTTACGTGTTAATTTAACAGGTGCTTATCATTGTACGAAAGCTGTTTGGCCACATATGAAAGCTCAAAAACGTGGATCTATTATAAATATGTCCTCTGTAGCAGGTACGTTAGGTGGATTTGGGCAAGCAAGTTATGCAACAACAAAAGGTGGATTATTAAGCTTTACCAAGAGCATGGCATTGGAAGGGGCAAGGCATAACATAAATGTAAATGCTATTGTTCCCGGAATTATTGATACGGAAGCGTTTAATCTTGGCAATCCTGAAATGAACGAGCGTATGATTAATCGAACTGCATTTAAAAGACCGGGAAAACCAGAAGATATCGCCAATGCAATTACATTTTTGGTCTCTGATAAAGCAAATTATATTACTGGTGTCGAATTAAATGTATCAGGAGGGATTGAACTATTCACCTTTTAGGAGGGAGGATTCAATAGTGAGTGAGGTTGTAATTGTTGATGCAATAAGAACGGCAATAGGCAAAAAAGAAGGAGCATTATCTAACATCCATCCTGTTGATTTACTTGTTCCTATTTTACAGCAATTAGTGGACAGAAATAATATTTCAGAAAGGGATATTGAAGATGTAGTAACAGGATGTGCAACGATGACTGATGAACAGGGAGGAAATATTGGAAGGCTTGCAACACTTGCTGCTGGTTTCCCAGTAGAGGTTCCGGCGTATTCGATTAATCGCTTATGTGGTTCAAGTCAACAAGCGATTCACAATGCTTGTCAAGCAATACTTGCAAATGATGCGACTATTGTTATTGCGTGTGGAGTTGAAAGCATGTCACGTATTCCGATGGGAAGTGATATCGGGAGTTTCAGCGACACATTAATGAATGAACATACAATTGTTCCCCAAGGGTTCTCAGCAGAAATGATCGCTAGTGAATGGGATTTAACAAGGAATGAATTGGATGAATATGCGTATCTAAGTCATCAAAGAGCAATTGAGGCAATTGATGAAGGATATTTCGAAAGGGAAATTATACCTATTGTTATAGAGGGAGATAGACAGTTTTTAACCGATGAAGGTGTCCGAAGAGAGACAACAATTGAAAAACTTCATCAATTGAATGCTTCTTTCCAACCAGAATCGGGTGTTGTAACTGCTGGAAATTCTAGTCAAATAAGCGATGGTGCTGCAGGTCTATTTCTCATGTCACACAAAAAAGCTAGAGAGCTATCAATAAAACCAAGAGCACGAATCATTGCAAGAGCAGTCGTAGGAGCAGATCCAGTAATAAATTTAATGGGAGTAATACCGGCGACCAAAAAAGTGTTACAAAAAGCTGGTTTAACAATGGAACAAATGGATGTCATCGAAATCAATGAAGCTTTTGCATCCGTTGTAAAGGCATGGGAAAAGGAATTCAAACCAGATATGGATAAAGTAAACTCCCGGGGAGGAGCAATTGCATTAGGTCATCCTTTAGGAGCAAGTGGTGCACGCATTGCGACTACATTACTTCATACTTTAGAAGACATGGAAGGTAGGTTTGGATTGCAAGTGATGTGTATCGGATTTGGGATGGCAACAGCAACAATTATCGAACGGTTATAATCATTAGAGTTTTGTAAATGGAGAGGTGTTCAATGAAACCAAATAATATATTGGAAATGCTTCATCGAACAGTAGAACGCTTTCATAATAAAGATGCATTTATTTGGAAGGAAAATGGGAATTATGAACGGATAACATATGGTGTGTTTTGGGAAAAAATTCATCATTTTGCATCTGGATTATTGCATATCGGTATTAAGAAAGACGATAAAGTGGCAATTATTTCAAATAGTAATCCAATGTGGGGGATTTCAGATTTTGCTATAGCCAGTATTGGAGCAGTCAGTGTTCCAATATATCCGACGATACCTACTGAACAAGTAGAGTATATTTTAAACAATACAGATGTAACAACAGCCATTGTGGAAGACGAAGAACAGGTAGAAAAGTTGACGAATGGGAATTATGAACTAAACAATATCATCATTATGTATCCTGGAGAAGATTTTTATCCTTCTGACAGTTATTATGCCTTTTCCATGGTAGAAAGTTTAGGAAAAGATCATTCCATCAATAGTTGGGAAAAAAACTGGTCGCATTTCGATCGAGAAGATTTACTTACGATCATTAATACTTCCGGCACAACAGGTAAACCAAAAGGGGCGATGTTAACACATGGTAATATACTAGCAAATATTGAAGGCGTTCAGTTTTGGTTAGTAGAATTATTGCCGGAAGATGTCACACTTTCTTATTTACCAATCTCACATGTTTTTGAACGGTTGGCAGGTCATTTTTTACCTTTATCAGTTGGGACTACAATTGGTTATGCAGAAAGTATCGCAACTATACCACAAAATCTACAAGAAATTCGTCCAACAGTTTTCACAAGTGTCCCACGATTATTTGAAAAAGTATATACTCAAGTTCAAGAAGAGATTAAGAATAGTTCTGCTCTAAAAAGAAAAATTTTTAATTGGGCGGTAGCAGTGGGGGAAGAAAAGTATGAATATTATCTCAATGCAAGCGTGGATCAATTCATGGCTCAAAATTATTTACCGAAAAAATTTTACCGCAAATGGAAACGAGCAGATAAGCTAGTCTTTCAAAAAATTAAAGAACAACTAGGTGGTCGAATTCGTGGATTAGTATCAGGTGGTGGCACGTTAAATCCAGAGATAGCCAAATTTTTTTGGGCTCTCGATATTCCAATACTAGAAGGGTATGGTTTAACAGAGACATCTCCTATTATTACAGCAAATCCAATGATTCGAGGTAAAGTAGGAACAGTAGGGAAAGTTTTGCCAAACTTAGAGGTAAGAATTGCCGCTGATGGCGAAGTACTAGTACGGGGACCAAGTATTACAAAAGGATATTATAATAATCCCGAGGAAACGAAAGAATCATTTGAAGGTGATTGGTTTAAAACGGGGGATGTTGGTGAATTGGATTCAGATGGTTATCTGAAGATTATCGATCGTAAAAAAAGGATACTTGTCTTATCTACTGGTATGAACGTTGCCCCTCAGCCAATTGAAAATGCAATAAATGAAAGTGCTTACATCAGTCAATCTCTCGTTATTGGGGAAAACAGAAAGTATGTCATCTGTTTAGTAAATCCCGAATATGAAAATCTTATTCCTTGGGCAAAGCAAAATGGAATTACAGCGTCGACCAAAGAAGAAATAAGTCAGCACCCAAAAGTAAAGCAAATGTTGGAAAAAGAAGTGATGAAATTAACGAGGAAATTTACTAATTATGCACAACCAAAAAAGGTGATTGTCATAGGAGAAGAGTGGACAATTGATGGTGGAGAACTAACTCCGAAATTGTCGCTTAAAACAACCGTTATCGAAAAGAAATATAAAACATTGATTGAAAATATGTATAGTGAGGAGAAAAAGCAGGAAAGGGAGGTAGGATGATCGTTCGTCTGCGCAATAGTGAAGGAAATCTTAAAAGGAAAAGGAGGGGCTTAAAGCCTCTCTTCCTTATGAATTTTTTTAACATGCTTTTAAAATTCAACCTCGGCTTAACTCTTTTTTTGTTTATTCTTCAGATGACTCCTTTTCGTATGGCACGAGCAACTGCTTCTGTACGATTTTTTGCTTCCATTTTTTGCATGATGGCGGTTATATAATCACGGACTGTATACTCACTTAAATGAAGTTTATCTGCTGCCCCTGTCGTTGATTCTCCTTCCGCCATCAATTCTAATACTTCTATTTCTCTAGGTGAGAAATGAAGTGTTTTATTTAATGAATGTAAACTCGTATGAAATTTTCCAAGCACTTCTCCAGCACTTTGACCAAACTTAATCAGTGCTGTATACGTATTCTGAGATATTGTAAATTCTGTCTTCGCTCCTTGGTCTAAGATTGCAGCTCCAATTAGTTGATTATTTGATGGTGTAAAAATTGGTGCGACAACTAAAGATTTTAATTGGAATTGATCAATATATTGTTTTGGAAATCCATCCCTTGCATCAGCAATATAAAGAGGTTGCAAATATTTCATACCATTTCCGAATAATCGTAAAAGTTCAAGGCCATTATTAATAAGCGGTAAATTTTTAATATTTTCAGTGATGTCTCGAATAGCATCACGGTCGTGACGATGGCCGGATAAACCAAACCCTATTTCATCATTGGATGAATATGAAAATAATCCACAACGTTCAAAAGGTAAATAATTTACAAATCCCTCCGTTATTATATCAACTGCATCATTAAAGGTTCGTGCGCGAATAATTGATTCATTAAACATGATTACTGAATCTTTCCATTGTTGCTCTTGGCGCGTTATTTTCAATGTTGATTTTCCGCTTTGAAAAAGTTGTAAAGCATATGTAATTAACGGAAGAACATGTTCCGTTTGTTCTTTTTTTGTACAGAACAAAAGTGTCATATTTTCGAAAGGAATTGGCAAAATCATTTTCTTATTTGATCGAGCAATATGTTCCATCAATAACTCAATCATTGCATAAATGGAATCAGCTTCCATTGGGACATTCGTTGGGAGTGATCTCTGTTTTTTACTGAACCAACGATTGACTAAAAGTGTCTCATCTTTTGTGGTGATAACAGCAATCCATTCAATTGGAAGTTGATGTGATTTTACAAGATGTTGCAGAAAGGCATCAATGGAAAATGGATCTACTGATTTACTTGAAAGAATATATTCGTTAATTTTATTAAAAACATATTGAATAGATTGATAGTCGGTATGAGTATACGTCGTTTTTAAATTTATAGCTCGATGGATAGAACTTTCTAGTAATGAAATGATAAATTGGCTCAAATGATTTTCACCAATTTCTTCATTCCACGTATTTTTTAAATTAACTAATAGAGATTCTTGGTCATGATCCGATTGAAACAGTATGCGTGAAAATATGTTAATTGATTTCTTGGTAATGATCGCAGATTTTTTCCCAGACTTTTTAAAGTAATTATACATTTGCTCCCATTCATTGCTTATTGATTCTTCGTACTCTTTGACCAATTTTAAACCCTTATGAAATAAAGTATGCATATGAAGTTCTAAAGATAAGGACATTCGAGTAATCTCCCTTCAATTCGTAAAAGAATACTAGTAGCAATATTGACAATGTTGCTATCTGATAGACATCGTGAAATCTGTAAACGTATTTTCCCCCCTTTACATACTTAAATATCTCATGAATTAATTTGTAATCTTCAGAATCATATAAAAGTAGGGATCCACCTAGAAAAATTGTCTAAAAATACGATATTTTTCGGAATTGGTACTTAAATGTAAAAGATTTAAAGTAAAGACAAGCAAGAAAATCTGTAGTATAACGGATGATTCCTTAGTTTAACTGTTATAGTACTATAAATATAGCAAAAATTGTAAGGGTTTTCAAGGTCGTTTCGTCCTACAGATTATAGAACAATAGGAGGAGTGATGGGAATCGGTTGAAATGGATCTCGTTTTTGGCAGATAAGAAACCAACAGGGCTAGCCTTGAGCGAGCCACCATCTATGATGAAAAAAATAGGTTTGTTTTCATACAAAAGTGTAAAACTTTCTTGACTCGCTCACTTGCTAAAAGCTCGGGAGTCCTGGGACTGGGACTGCGCTTACTCGTCCCATCGAAGAGCATTTGCTCTTTCGTTCGTCCCGCCGTAAAGATTTGTCTCAGGCGTAAGTCACTAGCACGTCAATCACTCGTAAGTGCAACTTTAGTTATCACCAAGGCTTAGCGAGAAGTCAAGTTTTCTAATTTTTTAATGGGGGAGGAGATTTTCATTAATAAATTATTTTTGAAGTTTTTTGTAATGATGTCTGTTGTAACATTAATGTTTTTGTACAATGGAGGCACTAAAACAGTTGGTGCGGCGAATGCTACTGGAACATACAATTATGTTTGTGTTGCAAGCACTTCTATTGCTGGTGATATTGAAATAAATATGGAGGTTAATCCAAATATATCAATTACTAATTCAGTAGAGCCAAATGGAGAAATTGCTCTAGAAGATATATTAGCAAATATTAAAATTGATTTAACGGGGAGTTTAAATGATCTTAGAGGCTTAATCAATCCGTTTAATGGACATGTTAACCATTTCAATATTACAGCAAATGGTCAATCAGTAAACGTTGTTGGTGACAACGGAGTACCAATTCCTGAAACACCGCATGGTTCCGGGGATAGCCATATTCCATTTACAGTAGCAGGTATAGATTCCAAGTTTACTGCAGGGGAAGAGGATACCGAGATTCATGTAGGAGAAATTGAGGCAGTGATCAATGCGAAACTTGGTCCTCTTCCTATTAATTTAACTGTTGATTGCGCGCCACCAAGTGAAACATTACTAGCAACAGTATCTGTAAAGGAAGCTGATGAAGTTGCACCGGTAATTACGTTACATGGTGATAACCCAATGGAATTAGAAGTTGGTGAAGATTATGTAGAGCCCGGTGCAATAGCTGAAGATGATGTCGATGGTGATGTGACCGATTCTATTGTAATTAGTGGAGAAGTTAATACAGATGTACCAGGAAAATATGAAGTAGTCTATACTGTTTCAGATACAGCCGGTAATGAAGCAAAAGAGGTTAGAATAGTTAATGTTGTTGATAAGACAGCGCCGGTAATCACTTTACATGGTGATAATCCAATGGAATTAAAGGTTGGAGAGGAGTATATCGAGCCCGGTGCTACAGCTAAAGATAATGTTGATGGAGATGTAACAGACTCTATTAAGATTAGTGGTGATGTAAATACGGAAGAGCCAGGTGAATACGAAGTAGTTTATACTGTTTCGGATGCGGCCGGTAATGAAGCAGCGGTGACAAGAATTGTACATGTTGTTGAAACAGAGGAACCCGGAGATGGAGATAATGGTGAAGATCCCGTTGAAGAAGCGCTCAAAGCTGTAAATGACGCAAATAGTGTTGAGTCGCTTTGGGATGCTCTAGAAAACGAAGCGCTCGGTATAAACCTTATAGCGGTCAAAGATTACAACACATACAGGAAAACAAAGTTGGCCGAAAGAATATTAGAAAAACGTACAGCGGCGGGGGAAGAAGGATTTGCTACAGTTGATGCTGTTCAAACGGCAGTGAATCACTCAAATTTTGAGTTGTTTCTCAATCCGTTTCGACCGAAAGATCCTGTTGAACCAGCGTTTAATGCTGTGAATAATGCTGAAAGTGTTGAAGAGATGCAAGCAGCCTTGGAAAATGAAAATCTTGGTCTTAATCTTGATGATTACAATGCTTTATCTGCAGACAAGAAAGCAGAAGTAGTAGCACTGGTGCTAGACAATCGTCCTGAAGGTAAGGAAGGTTATCCTCTTCCAAAAGATATTCAAGCTGCTTTAAATCAAGCAGTGGGTGAAGTTAACGCTGAAGAACCGGAAGAACCAGAAGAACCAGAAAAACCGGGTGGTAATTGGTTTACAGGAGAGGGAGCTCCTCAACCAAACCAAGGCAAAATAGGTGATCTTTATTTAGATACAGATACATTTGATATCTATAAGAAAACTGACGAAGATTGGCAATTAATCGGTAACTTGAAAGGTGAAGACGGACAAGATGGTCAGGATGGGGAAGATGGTCAAGACGGTATAGGCGGTGCGACTTGGTTGGTAGGTGAAGGATCACCAGGTGTAGATGTTGGCAATAACGGTGACTTGTACCTAGATACAGTTTCTGGTGATATTTATGTGAAAACTCAAGAAGGTTGGGAACAGGTCGGAAACTTACAAGGACCTCCAGGCAAAGACGGTGAAGACGGCAAAGACGGCGCAGATGGCAAAGACGGCGCAGATGGCAAAGACGGCGCAGATGGCAAAGACGGCGCAGATGGCAAAGACGGCGCAGATGGTAAAGGCGGAGCAGATGGTAAAGACGGCGCAGATAGTAAAGACGGCGCAGATGGCAAAGACGGCGCAGATGGCAAAGACGGCGCAGATGGTAAAGACGGCGCAGACGGCAAAGACGGTGAAGACGGTAAAGACGGAGCAGATGGTAAAGACGGCGCAGATGGTAAAGACGGTGCAGACGGTAAGAGCAATGGTGATGATAAGAACACAAAGATTGGAAACAAAGGGGATGTTCCAACAGGAAGTTCTAAAGACGGATCTTCAGGTAGTGGATCAATCCTACCGAAAACAGCTACTAGCAATCCATTACTTCTTACTCTAGGTGTTATTCTACTACTTGTTGGTGGAACAATAGCATTTATGCGAAAGAAGATAAGAAGTTAGGCTGTAATAAATCATGACGTTTAAAGGTTTAGCTACCGGCTCTAGCTGATTAACAAGCGGTGAAAACGACTGGACAAAGTTTTCACTGCTTTTCTTTTTTAAAAAAATATATTTGGATTTTAACTGTGGATAACTTGCTTTAATGAAAACTGTCTAACCTGAACGTATAGACATATTAGTGTCGATTTTGCAATTATATTAAAGATAGTTCAATCCTAGGATTATTATGCTCCTAGCTAGTAAGGAGGTTATTGTTTTTACAATGAAATTTTAAAACTAAATGTAGCACTATTAATAAATGAACGTAGGGAAATAAAAATTCAAATCCATATAAAAGTAGGGAGAAAAGAAAATATATTGCTTCAATACACTAGTTTTTTAGGAATTGGTAGGAATAGACAAAACATATAAAGTAATAAACAAGCGGTTCTATAGACTGATTTGTTTTACTTTGGCATTTACGTCACGCTTAGTAAAAGCGCACTCATGGAAAAGTGATGTTTACAGAAAGGAGTGTTAAAAAAGGTTTTTTAAAAAAGTATTAAAAGTTGAGGAGGAGCTAAAATTAGAAAAAAATTAAAAAAAGTAATTGTATTTATGTCAATTCTTGTCATGGCATTTTTTTATCAGGCAACATGGAAAAGTGTTAGTGCTGCAGAAGTGACCAAATCATTTGATTATACGTGTATTGCCAATACTTCCATTGCGGGGAAAATAGATATTGACATGAAAGTTACACCTAAAATATCGATCCCCGAATCAGTAGAACCAAATAAAGAGTTTCAATTAAAAAATATTGTGACAGATATTGCTATTGATCTTACAGGAAACTTAGATGCACTTAGAGGTTTAATTAATCCATTTAATGGACATGTTAATCACTTTAATATGGAAGCTAATGGGCAAACCGTAAATGTTGTCGGCAGTAGTGGAGTGAAAATTCCAGAAACACCACACAATGCTGGAGATAATCACGTTCCTTTTAAAGTATCGGGTGTTAACTCTAGCTTTACAGCGGGAGCAGAAGATATAAATATAAATGTTGGAGAAATTGAAGCAGTTATAAATGCAAAACTAGGAGCTATGCCTGTAGATTTAGAAGTAATTTGTACTCCAGATAATGATACACTTCTTGCTACAGTTACTGTAGAAGAATCTACGGAACCAGGGGATGGCGACAATGGCCAAGGCGGTGACGACGGCCAAGGCGGCGACGATGGTCAAGGCGGTGACGATGGCCAAGGCGGCGACGATGGCCAAGGCGGTGACGACGGCCAAGGTGGTGACGACGGCCAAGGTGGTGACGACGGCCAAGGTGGCGACAATGGCCAAGGCGGTGATGATGGTCAAGGTGGCGACAATGGCCAAGGCGGTGATGATGGTCAAGGTGGCGACGATGGTCAAGGCGGTGATGATGGTCAAGGTGGCGACGACGGTCAAGGTGGTGACGATGGTCAAGGCGGTGACGACGGCCAAGGTGGCGACGATGGCCAAGGCGGTGACAATGGCCTAGGTGGGAATGATGACCAAGGCAAAAAAGGCGATAAAAATGGTAAGGGTATTGTTTCAAAAGGAACAGATAAAGGAACTACAAGTGGTGG
>NZ_JBPPZG010000109.1:0-13665 GCF_051918545.1 Pseudogracilibacillus amylolyticus (SeqCode)
ATACCTTTGATCATTTTTGGTCCTAAACCTGCAAAATGCATTTTGGATAATCCCATCTTGTCTGCACCACGTGGCATGATTTTACCAAACATTTTTTCTATAAAGCTTTTCTTTACTTCAATTTGTTCATCTTTTCTGAGTGCATTTAAGCCCCAAAACGTATGAAAAATTATTACTTCATGATCATAAGCTGCAGCCCCATTTGCAATAATATAGGCCGCCATTGTTTTATCATAATCACCACTGAATAGTACAATGGTTGTTTTCTTCCTTTCTGTCATGCAAACCCTCCTCGTCAACATTTTAAAATACCAGTACCCCACCGGGTATTTATATCATATAAAAAATATTATTAAATGTCAACCTTTGAAATTTGGACAGCCTCTCGCCTATCCATCTGCAAAATTTATCCCCTTCAATTACATGCCCCGCTTTTCTAAAAAAGAATAGCTGAAGAAATTTTTGATGAAATTGAAAAATATGAAAATATTTTTTTTACATTAGGGAATAAAAAATATAAGTAATTCATTTCATGGAGGTCATTTTTTCTAAGGCAAAATTGTAAAAAAAGAGAGTAATTAATGGAATTTCAGATAAACTATTTAAAAACTCAAAGGAGATAGAAAACATGGCAAACGTTAATTTAGTAATAGTTTTTTATAGTATGGGTGGAACGAATGTTCAATTAGCAAAATGGGCTGAGGAAGGTGCTAAAGAAGCGGGTGCAGAAGTAAGAGTTTTAAAAGTACAAGAATTAGCACCAGCATCTGTTATTGAAGGAAACGAAGGATGGAAAGCAACTGTTAATGCAACAAAAGATATACCGGAAGCTACTTCAGAGGATTTAGAATGGGCAGATGCAATAATATTTAGTGTGCCAACTCGGTTTGGCGTAATGGCTTCTCAAATGAAACAATTCCTTGATATACAAGGCGGTCTTTGGGGAAGCGGCAAGACAGTTAATAAAGTCGTAAGTGCGATGACTTCTGCACAAAATCCACATGGGGGTCAAGAAGCAACATTACTATCATTATATACTTCCATGATGCACTGGGGTGCGATCATCGCTACACCTGGTTACTCTGACCAAGTTATCTTTGGTGCAGGAGGAAATCCATATGGAACAAGTGTAACGGTTGATCAAGACGGGAAAATGGTAGAAGATGTAGAAGATGCAGTTAAGTACCAAGCTAAACGTACTGTTACCGTTGCGGAATGGGTTAAAAAAGGAAAGCAATGAACATACGCAATTATCAATAGCCAATCATGTTTTGATTGGCTATTGATATTTAGTATGCAAAAAGTGGGTAAGACAACGACTCATGTTTTTTCATTTTATACAAGAGTACGCACAATTTGGGAGTCTTTTTCATCTTCCAATGTTTATACCTTTTTAAATGGATTTTCAGTACAGTACTTCTAAACTACTTCTCTTCTTTTTCCCATTTTTCAACTTCTTTTCGAACGATTGGTGCCACTTCTTTACCTAATAATTCTATTGCTTTCATAACATCATTATGGGGCATTGAACCAACAGGAACATGCAGCATAAAACGGGTAACACCTACGTTTTTACGGAGAAAGATAATTTTTTCAGCTACAGTTGTCGCATCACCTACATATAACGCACCTTCTAAACTACGTGCAGAATCGAATGTCTCACGGGTATATGACCCCCAGCCCCGCTCTCTTCCTAACACATTCATCGCATACTGTGTCGGTGGGAAAAATTTCTCTACCGCTTCTTCAGTACTTGCAGCTACAAAACCATGAGAATGTGAAGCTACTTTCAATTTTGACGGATCATGGCCAGCCTCTTCCGCTGCTTTTTTATACAGTTCCACATGGCGAGCAAAATGAAGTGGGCTCCCACCAATAATCGCAAGGGTCAATGGTAGCCCAAGGGCACCGGCGCGAACTACTGACTGTGGTGTGCCGCCGCTAGCAATCCAAATAGGTATTGAATCTTGAACAGGTCGCGGATAAACACCACGATTATCAATTGCTGGACGATGTTTTCCCTGCCAAGATACAATTTCAGATTCTCGTATTTTTAGCAATAAATCCAATTTCTCATTAAACAATTCATTATAATCATTTAAGTCGTTACCGAATAAAGGGAAAGATTCAATAAACGAACCACGACCTGCCATAATTTCTGCACGTCCGTTTGAAATGGCATCTACAGTTGCAAATTCTTGAAAAACTCTTACAGGATCATCGGAAGAAAGAACAGTTACTGCACTTGATAATCTTATTCGTTCTGTTTTAGACGCAGCAGCAGCTAATAAAACTGCGGGAGCGGAACATGCATAATCCTTACGATGGTGTTCTCCTACACCAAACACATCTAAACCAACTTGGTCAGCTAACACAATTTCTTCGACTACCTCACGAATTCGCTCAGCATGGCTCGTTACCTTTCCAGTATTTACATCAGGAGTTGTTTCTACAAATGTTGTCACACCAATTTCCAATGTCATCCTCACCTCTTTTTGCCTTTTTAAGTTCAATTGACCTAAAGGCTACTTTTATAAACTTTACAATTATACATAAAAATGTGCTTCTTTGAAATCCACTCTGCATGTTGAAAATCCACTCGACTTCTTTGAAATCCACTCTGCATGTTGAAGATCCACTCGACTTCTTTGAAATCCACTCTGCATGTTGAAGATCCACGCGACATGTTAAAATCAACCCAGAGTTCTTACTTATTCACTTTCTTTCTCCCAGTCTCCACAAAATAACTTATTTTTCCTTTGTTGCTTGTGACATTTGATGCCAAATGGATCCTTCCGCTTCTTTTCCTTCTTCAATTCGTGCTAAGGCCATTTTCGCTTGCATGCGAACTTCAAATTCTGGGTCTTCCAAAGCTACTTGAAGTGCAGGAATCGCTGTCTCATCGCCAACCTCATATAAAAACATCGCAGCCCGCCAACGAACAATTCGACTTTTATCAGATAAAGACTTAATCATTTCGGGAATTGCCTCTTGAAAGCCTAAATCTGACAAGCAATCCCCTGCTGTTCGGCGTACATTCACTGATTTATCTTTTAACGCTTTATATAAGTAAGGCAGTGTTTCAGGTTCTTCTATCATTCCTAAATATGCGGTAGCTAGCCTGCGTACTGAGGAATGTTCATCATCTAACGCTTTATTTAATACTGGAAAATCTGCTTCGGTTGGCTCCATTCGGTCTAACGCAGCATAACGATCTTTCCAATTCGGTTGATCGAGCATATCAAGAGTAACTTTTTTTCCAGTACGCTCTTCAAGTGGAGTCTCATTATTTAAAGCGGCAGCTAATAACTGATTTAGTCGCTCGGAATCATACGTTGCAGATAATTCTTCAACAACATCACTACCAATTTCCTCTATGTTTCCATATCTAGCACTTTGTTCAACCCATTTTCGTTCCATTAAATAATTATCGGAAGCAGTTGCCGCTTCCATTGCTACGTTCATGAAACGATCAGGTAGCGCAAAACGTTGCTCCTTCTCCCCTTCTTGTAATTTTACCTGTGTTGGGAGATTACGAAACATTTGAATAAATACTTTTATTTCTCCAAAAGTATCCTCATTGTCGGAACTATTTACGGCTTTTGAAAAAAGGTCAGTCGTTTCTGCTTCCGATCCAAGTAATTTTCTTACTTCTGGTAAAATCTCCTCCCATGACACGCGAGGATTTCGTTCCAAAGCAATGAAGTCTATCACACGATAAAGCCCTTTTACTCCATTAATAGCGAACAACTTTTTTATATAGTCAGGGGCACTTTCTAGGTTATCTGTACTTTTATAATTTTCGGTTTGACCATCAGGTAGTGTTTCATTTACATTAATTTTCATTGAATAGGGGCTCGGTGTTGGTTCCATCGATATAATTTTCAATTTCACAACTCTCCTTTATAATAAAAAAGATCCAAAGGGATATATGTTTTTCCCATTGTATCCTTCAAATAAATCAATTATTTTTCCACCCAAGTTTGTGACCAATTTTCTATCTCTTTCATAAGTGGTTGTAAAGACAATCCTTTTTCTGTTAATGAATATTCAATTCGAACAGGAGTTTCTGGATAAACATCTCGTTTTACAATTCCTTCAGACTCCAAATCTTTTAATCTTTCTGAAAGCACTCTTCCACTAACCCCTACTGCAGATTCAATGTTACAAAAACGTTGTGGACCATTTAACAGCTGATAAATAATCATTCCAGTCCATCTTTGACCCAATAACCTCATTGCTTTTTCAAATCTAGGGCAAATCGATTTATCCAATTATCTCAGCTCCTTATTACTATTATATACACATTTTTTCATAATTTCATTATTTTTTACAAATTATTTACTTGACTCAATTATATTATAGTTATATACTAACTTACGTAAAGTAACTAAGTGATAAATTGTTTAATATAAATGAATAAACATTTTCATGAGGGGATTATGTTGCTAAGAAAGAAATCAAGGAGGAAATAATAATGGCAGAAAAATTAAACATAGGCATCATTTTAGGAAGTACGCGTGATGTACGCGTTAGCCCACAGGTTGGAGAATGGGTAAAAGAAATTGCTGATAAACGCAGCGATGCAAACTATGAAATTGTAGATATTGCCGATTATAATCTACCATTTTTAGGAACGACTGATGGAACCGAACCAGGGATTGCGACATGGAATGAAAAACTTGCGAGCCTTGATGGATTTGTGTTTATCGTTCAAGAATATAATCATAGTATTTCAGGAGCATTAAAAAATGCTATCGACTTCGCACGCGAAGCTTGGTTTGACAAAGCCGCTGGAATCGTAAGCTATGGTTCAACTGGTGGTGCTCGGGCAGCGGAACATTTACGAGGCATATTAGGTGAATTAAAAGTGGCTGATGTTCGCACTCATCCAACATTATCTTTATTTGTTGATTTTGAAAACTTCACTGAATTTAAACCACAAGAATTACATCTTGAAAATGTAAATACAATGCTGGATGAGGTTCTTGAGTGGAGTGGCGCTTTAAAAACAATCAGACAAAAAGAAGAAGTTACTGCTTAAATAAAATTTATGACCATTTTGGAAAAGCACTCGGTTATTCGAGTGCTTTTTTTTATAGTTCAATACCTGAACTTTCGCACCCATAAAGTGAGCACTAACAGATATTCGGATTGATATCTCAAACTATTGATAATTTTGATAGTGTAAGGCTGTTTTGCATAAATGATATAAACAGCGACATCATTTCGTTCCTAATAGATAGTCGAAAGTTTACTTTGTCAGCGGCTACTAGCACTTAATGCGGAGTGGTAGCTGATTGATGCAGAGTCGCACACCCAACATGCTTAGTGACAGAAAAAGATGAAGAGTCGCGTGCCAAACATGCTTAGTGACAGAAAAAGATGAGGAGTCACACGCCAAACATGCTTAGTGACAGAAAAAGATGCAGAGTCACGCGCCAAACATGCTTAGTGACAGAAAAAGATGAAGAGTCACGCGCCAAACATGCTTAGTGATGGAAAAAGATGAAGAGTTACGCGCCCAACATGCTTAGTGACAGAAAAAGATGCAGAGTCGCGTGCCAAACATGCTTAGTGACAGAAAAAGATGAAGAGTCACGCGCCAAACATGCTTAGTGACAGAAAAAGATGAAGAGTCACGCGCCAAACATGCTTAGTGACAGAAAAAGATGCAGAGTCGCGTGCCAAACATGCTTAGTGACAGAAAAAGATGAAGAGTCGCACGTCCAACATGCTTAGTGATTGAAAAAGATGCAGAGTCGCGCTCCAAACATGCTTAGTGATTGAAAAAGATGCAAAGTCACGCGCCAAACATGCTTAGTGATTGAAAAAGATGAAGAGTCACGCGCCAAACATGCTTAGTGACAGAAAAAGATGCAGAGTCACGCGCCAAACATGCTTAGTGACAGAAAAAGATGCAGAGTCACGCGCCAAACATGCTTAGTGATGGAAAAAGATGAAGAGTTACGCGCCCAACATGCTTAGTGACAGAAAAAAATGCAGAGTCACGCGCCCAACATGCTTAGTGACAGAAAAAGATGCAGAGTCACGCGCCCAAGACGGATAGAAAAGCTTGTTTAACCTTCTTTAAAAAAATTCTACAAAAACAAAAAGACACTTGGTTTTAATGATCCAAGCGTCATAAAAATATTCTTTAATATAAAGCTCAAGCTAGCGTAACTGTTACCTAAGCACGTACTTGCCCTGTTCCCTTGATTACAAATTTGAACGACGTAAGTGCCTGTAATCCCATCGGTCCTCTTGCATGCAGCTTTTGTGTGCTTATGCCTATTTCCGCACCATAACCAAATTCAAATCCATCTGTAAAACGAGTGGATGCATTATGATAAACAGCTGCAGAGTCAACCTTTTGTAAAAACAAGTCCTTATTTTTTACATCTTCCGTAATAATCGTTTCGGAATGATGTGTTCCATATGTATTAATATGATCGATCGCTTCTTCAGCACTATCGACGATTTTTACACTAACTGTTAATCCTAAATACTCTTTCGCCCAGTCTTCATCTGTAGCTAATTTGGCATGTGGAAATTGAGCGATAATTTTCTCATCGGCAATAATTTCCACTTGTTGATCCCGTAATTTTTCAAGTAAGGAAACTCCGTAATTTTCAAACCATTTTTCATGAATAAGAATGGATTCAATTGCATTACAAACGGATGGACGTTGGAGCTTCGCATTTAAAATGATTTCTTCAGCCATCTCCTGTTTCGCCGATTCATCAATGAATGCGTGACAATTTCCAGCTCCTGTTTCAATGACAGGCACCGTGGATTCACGAATAACTGTCTCGATTAAATTTTTACCCCCGCGCGGAATCAACACGTCCAGAAATTCATTCAATTGAAACAACTCTTTCGCTGTTTCTCTTGATGTATCTTCAATCAGTTGTACGGCATCTACAGGTAAGGAACTTTTTTCTAAAGCATGGTGAATTGACTTAACAAGAGCAATGTTAGAATGAATGGCTGACGAACTCCCTCTTAACATGACTGCATTATTCGTTTTTAAAGATAAAGTTGCTGCATCGACTGTCACATTTGGTCTTGCTTCATAGATCATTCCTACGACCCCAATCGGTACGCGTACTTTTTCAACGTGCAATCCATTATCAAGTGTACTTTTTTCTAACACTTCACCCACAGGATCATTGAGTTCGACTAATAATTTTATACCATGTGCCATTGCAGCAATTCGCTCTTCATTTATCATAATCCGGTCTAATACACTTTGGTCTAGTCCGTTTTCTCTTCCATTTTCCAAATCTTTTTCATTGGCCGCAATGATTGCTGCTTGATCTTCTAGCAATTGTTTTGCAATCAATAAGAGTGCTTCATTTTTTTCCTCCACTGTTGCTAAAGCTAGTGAATAACTTGCTTCCTTGGCGGCCTTTCCTCTTTTTTTTACCTCACTCATTTTTCTTCCCCCTATAATTTATTTAAATTCGACCCAGTGATCACGATGAATGACTTCAATGGACGGTTCCAATTTGCTTTTCTCCATTCTTTTTTTAATTTTTTCGATTATTTCGCTAGATGAATAGTTTACCTCCCCTTTTCCAAGCATGCCTTTTTTTCCATAAACTTCAACGACATCGCCTTTTTCAAATGATCCTTTCACTCTAGTAATGCCTGCTGGCAACAAGCTACGACCATGATGCATAATCGCATCCTCAGCACCTTCATCCACATAAACTTTCCCTAAAGATTCGGAATGTAGGGCAATCCACTGTCTACTCGTATTAATCGTCTCTAGCGATTTGTTTGTAATATATGTCCCATCGCCTGTTCCTTTTAAAATCTGAAGTAGTTTATCTTTCCCTTCGCCTTTACCAATAAAAACTGAGACACCAAGAGAAAGCGCAGTTTTGGCTGCTTCCAACTTCGATTTCATACCGCCAGTTCCTACTTTCGATCCCTCAGTGCCGGCAGCTGCAATAATTTCATCTGTAATTTCTTCTAAATAATTATATTTCTTTGCATGTGCATTCTTCATTGGATTGTCGGTATAAAGTCCATTAATATCTGTTAATATAATAAGTTGGTCGGCATGGATAAACCCACTAACAAGTGCGGATAAAATATCATTGTCTCCAAAAGTTAATTCATCAACCGATACTGTATCATTTTCATTTATAATCGGGATGACTCCTCGGTCAAGTAATTCCATTATTGTCGAAAATGCGTTACGATATCGTTCGCGATCGGAAAAGTCGCTTCTTGTCAGTAAAATTTGTGCAGAAACTAGATGATGCTCTTGAAACTTCCTGATATAGGATTGAATCAATAAACTTTGTCCAACTGCCGCAGCGGCTTGTCGGCCTTTTATAGTGACAGGTCTAACCGGGTATCCTAGCATCTTAAATCCAGCTGCAACTGCTCCAGATGACACTAAAATAACTGTGTGATTCGCTTTTTTAAGCTCAGCGATTGCCTCAACAATATCAGTTAGTTTTCCCTCATCAATCTCCCCATTTACATTCGTCAGCGAACTGCTGCCGATTTTTACGACAATCGTTTGTTTCTTCATTTTGCTATTCTCCTACTCCCTAAATAAATAAAAAAGCCCTCTCGTCCTCTCTGTTAGGACGAAAGAGCTTAGCCTTCCGCGGTACCACCTTAAAATTGAATGTTTATACATTCCGCTTTGCTTCGTAACGTGAAGTAAACGCCAATTTTTTTAAAACTGGACTAAGAGGCAGGTTCTGTGGTTTCCTATGATGAAATCTCTCAGCTCATAAATTTCACTCTCTGACATAGTAGTCTCCACATACTATCCCTCTATGATCGTTCCCTTATTATTAATATATGTTATGGATTAAGATGAGAATTGTCAAATAATTATACAGAAAATGTTGGCCGGAATTTATAACTATTATCTTAGTTTTTCCATTAACTCCAGTCTAAACTCTCCTTCCGCACCTGCTTTATACAGGTTCGTGATTGAAGTGGAGTAATTTGAAATAGTTGCAGGAAACTCAAGATTTTCTTCTGGAATTTTGACAATAAAGTCATTTTTATAAAGCAATGTAGTTACATCATGATACTCTTCATGTGTCACAGTAAATTCAAAATCGATCTTCAATTGCGCAGAATTCTCCTTGTGAACATTCCTTGCTTCAATTGGAAAATCATTAATAAAAATCTTCATTCATGATCACCTTCTGTTTGGTCTAAACGATTTGTTTGTGAAGATAATACAGAAAACTGAAGCCATTTCGATTCTGCTCGTTAAGCTACATTTTCAAAACTTATATCCCAAAATCATGATGTAAAATGGATTGGAACAGATCCGTCATCATACTCTCTGTTAGTCACGTGTACACCACCAGCAGCGGACACAACACTACCAGTAATCATGTCCGAGTCTTCTTCACATAGAAAACCAATGAGTCGAGCTAAATCTTCTCCTGAACCTGGTCGACCGATTGGAGTATTTGGATCTGTCTTTGTTCTTGCTGTTTTAATATCTAATTCTTTCATTTCACCTTTTATATCACCCGGTGAGACCATATTAGCTGTAATACCATTTTCCGCCTCTTCCTTTGCAATTGTTCTTGTAAGGGAGACAAGACCTACTTTTGCCGCACTAAAAGCTGACCGATACATCCAGCCCGGAGTATGTTCAGCATCTTGAAATCCATACGTAATAATGCGACCAAATTGTTGTTTTCTCATAATCGGTACAACAAGTTTAGCAAAATGGAATACAGCACTTAAGTTACCTTCTATCATTTCATACCACTCGTTGTCTTCATAATCTACTAATTTTTTTCTTTCAAACACATAAGGTCCAGCATTATTAATTAAGAAATCTATCCTGCCAAATCTTTCTTGCGCTCGTTTCACAATTTTTGCGATATCTTCTTTTTTCGTTACGTCACCTTGTACGAACTGCAATTGATTTCTATAATTTTTCCATTCATTTTTTAACGCTTCTACCCGCTTCATATCACTGTAATAATTTACTGTTACAGTGCACCCTTTTTTTAAAAAATGTTCGGTCACTTGCTTTCCGAGCCCTTTAGAACCTGCTGTAATAATTGCATGTTTCATCCTATTCACCTACCTCATAGAACTGATTTCATACAAATTTATCTTTCAAGTAAGGATAAAAATTCTTTCCGGGCATCGGGATTTTTTGCAAAAATTCCTTTTGAAGCTGTTGTTGTGGTGGTTGAGTCTTTTTTCTTAACTCCTCTTCCACACATACACATATGTTTTCCTTCTACAACAACCATCACACCTTGTGGTTCAAGCACTTCCTCCATCGCAGTTGCAATTTGATTTGTTAACCTTTCCTGCACTTGAAACCTCTTTGCATAACCATCGACCATTCTACCGATCTTTGATAAGCCGGTAATTTTCCCATTTGGTACATAGCCGACATGAACACTCCCAAAAAATGGAGCGAAGTGATGTTCACAGAGAGAATAGAACTCGATATCGTTCACAATAACCAATTCATTATGGTCAACATCAAAAAACTTCCGTAAATGTTCTTTCGGATCTTCTTTATACCCTTCTGTATATTCGAGATGCGCCTTTAACACTCTATACGGAGTTTCTTCAAATCCTTGACGATTTGGATCATCTCCACATACTTCAATTAAATCTTTTATTGCCTTCATAAAATTTTGTGATTGAGACTGCTTTTCTTCTGTATCTATCTTATATTTTTTATATAAATCATCTAATTTTTGATTCATTATTTGATTATCTGCTACCTTCATGATTACTCCCTCTTCTCTAATTAAAAAAACAATTTCTTAATAATTGTTATAATTATTTCCTTTAATATTAACATAATGTATCTATTTTATAAAAACAATGAAATTCTTTACTATAGTTTCTCCCATGAATTTAATATGGAGAAGAATTTTCTACCACTATAAAAGAAATCCCTACAAGATCATCTTGTAGAGATTTCCCATTAATTTTCTTCTATTTCTTTCCGATTTTTCTTAAACATTTTTGATAAAATCTCAAATACAATCGGTACAATAAACAAGGTTAGCAAGGTTGAACTGGCTAGACCACCAATAACGGTAATGGCAAGGTCTTTTGAAATTAACCCACCACCGCCTTCTGCACCTGTTGCAAGCGGAATTAACGCACCAATCGTTGCGATGGCTGTCATCAAAATAGGACGTAATCGAGTTGCACCCGCTTCTAAGACAGCATCTCGCATCACCATTCCACCACGTTCCATGCGAACGATTCGATCGACAAGTACAATTGCGTTCGTTACGATAATCCCGATCAACATTAACAGCCCCATCATCACTGTGACAGAAATGGTTTCGCCAGCGAGATACAAGCCGACAAATGAACCAATAACCGCAAATGGTAATGAAAATAGAATTGAAAACGGCGCAACCCCTTCACCAAACGTTACAACAAGGATAAAGTATACAATCGCGATCGCCGCAAGCATCGATACACCTAATTTAGTAAAGGTTTCTTCCATATCCGCAGCAACCCCGGCAATGTCCATGGTAACTCCTTTTGGTAACTCTAGTTTATCGATCGCCTTATCGACTTCAGAAGTTACTTTTGAAATATCTTTATCTGTAATCGTTCCAGAAACTGTTGCATAATACTCTCCTTCACTACGAGCTAATGTATTTAGCGTTTTCCCTTCTTTTACAGTTACTAGCTCAGAAAGAGGTATCGTTGTATCTAGAGCAGTCGGCACTTCTTTATCTAACATTTCATCAATTGAATCCAGCTGTTCTTCTTCCTCTTGCTGAATGACTACATCAATTGAGTTACCATCTTTTTCAATCGTTGTCAGTACATCCTTTGTAGTATCTGCTCGTAACATCCCGACAATTTGGCCTGCAGTTAAGCCATACTGAAGTAGTTCTTCTTGGTCTACATTAAAGGTATATTCGACATAAGCGTCTTCCGTACTTGATGAAACATCTTCTAGCTTATCATTTTCTTTCATCATGTCTTCAACTTGCTCCACAGCTTCATTTAATTTATTTAAATTTTCACTGTAAAACGTATAACTGAGTTCATTCGATGAGAAAGACATCGCTGAGAAATCTTGACTTTTCCATTCTCCCGACTGATCGATATTGAAAACATATTCTTCGACTTCTTCACGCGCTTTAGGGAAATCTTCCATATCAGGGTCAAAGATTAGATACATAAGCGCGCCATCAGCACCGCCACCCATCATCATTGCCGCTGGATCGCCATCATCGTTAATAGATAACTGAAGAATATCGATATCATCTCGTTTTAATAATTCTTCTTCCACTTTTTCAACATTTTTTAATGTATCTTCTTTTAATTCACCCGTAGCAGGTGTATAGGTTAAATACATGACTTTTTCTTCGTCACTGCCTAAAAAACTGAAACCGATTAATGGAGTCAGAAATAAACTACCAACAAGTAATATAATCGCTGTTAAAGAAGTAATAATTTTATGATTTAACGTCCAGTTCAATGCACCTTTATACCAATTTGCCAGTTTCCAAGTCTCTTTATGCTTTGTTTGCCCTTTTTCACCGTATAATTTTTTTCTAAATAAGAAGTGAGAAAGTGCCGGCACAATCGTAATGGCTACAAGTAAAGATGCGCCCAGTGCAAATGACATCGTTAAAGCAAATGGCATGAAAAGCTCTCCAACCATTCCACCAACAAAAATTAACGGAGCAAATACAGCCACAGTTACAATGGTAGAAGAACAGATCGGACGAAACATTTCAATCGTTGCTTCCCGTACAAGCGCACGTCCAGACAATTTTTCATCTTTCAAATGAAGCCGCCGGTATATATTTTCAACGACGACGATCGAGTCATCGATCACCCGTCCAATCGCAACCGTAATTGCACCGAGCGTCATAATATTTAACGTAATATCCATCCAATTTAATAATAAAACAGCCATTAAAACCGATACTGGAATCGAAATGACGGAAATAATGGTTGACTTAATATCACGTAAGAAAAGAAGAATGATTAATACTGCTATTAAACCACCAAATAAAGCTTTTTCAATCATCGTCTTGATTGAATCTTCTATCGGCTCTCCTTGATCAAGAGAAATATCAATCACGAGACCATCGATTTTACTTTCTTCTTCTTTAATTAACTCTTTCACATTATTTACTACGTCTACAGTATTTGCTTCTTGTCCTTTTACAATTTGAATACCGATTGAATCTTTACCGTTCGTTCGCGAAACAGACTCGACTTTACCGATGAGCTTAATATCCGCAATATCTTTTAATTTTACAAAAGGAGACGGATTCGCCGCTGACGGTTCAACTGGAATTAACATATTCTCAAGCTCATCAACTGTTGTAAATTTCCCGTCTACTGCAACAGCTTGTTCTTCGTCTTCAAATTCATAGAGTCCAAGAGAAACCGCAAGATTGCTAGCTTGAATCATATCTTTCACGGTATCTTCGGTTAAGCCAAGGTCTTCCATCTTCTCTTCATCATATACAAGATCTACTTCCTCAATATGTTGACCGGTAATCGTAGCCGAAGCCACCCCGTCAAGTTTCTCAATTGCTGGGAGTACGATATCTTCCACAGTTGAAGTTAATTCAACAATATCTTCTGTTGTACTACTTAGGGTCTGCTGAATCTGCAAAAAATTCATTACCAACAAGGGATTTCGAC